>NZ_JBFABB010000046.1:0-50261 GCF_040640035.1 Micromonospora sp. NPDC023633
AACAAACCATAAAGGCTTGCCAGCCCGGGGTATAAATCAATTTGGCACTGGCTTATCAAGCACCCTGTTGAGTTCTCAAAGAACAACCACACACCGCCCGGAAACCCCACACCGTGGAGCCCCCGACCCGGGGCATTTCGTTCACATCCCCGCCGCTCTCGCGCCGGGCACTTTTACTACGTTACCTCGCCGTCTCCGCCGTGTCAAACCGTTCGTCCCGGTCTGTCGTGCTTCGTACGGGTTGGCTCCGACGAGCGCGCGCAGCGGCGGACCGCTACGGTTGATCATCGGATTTGGCAGACCGGCCGCTCTGCGGTTTCCCGCGAGCTCGCCCGGTTCCCTGCCGGCCGTGAACCTTACCCGGTCGGCTTCGCTGCGCCAAATCCGCCTCGCGGCAGATCCGGTGCGCCCCGCCCGGGGCCGTGTCGTCCAAGGTGTCGACCCTGTCCGACCCGGTGCCAGTCCGGTTCGGGGCCTCAGGACTTTCGCCCCTGTTTGCCCCGTTCCGCGCTGGCAGAGAGAAAGTTACGCGTCTGCGGGTTTGAACGTCAAATCCGGGGGTAGCGTCCCCGGTCACATCATTCCCGGCCCGCTATCTTCCCTGCTCAGCGCCGGTGCGGCGCTTCCGCCCCGCAGCCCAGGCTCCGGTCCGGGGAGCGCGGACCCCCGCACCCGCCGCAGTCGTGCCAGCCCGCGACGCCTGCCCGAAGGGGTGGGGCGACCCGCCGACGAAGGTGTCAGCGCGCTGGAGGCCGCCGCTGTTCCGCGCGTACGTGACGCGTCGGGTCAGGCGGTCAGGGCGCCTGGCCGTCGGCGCGCCGGCCGGCCGCCCGCCAGGCTCGGACGCCGAGCACACCGACGGTGGTGCCGATGAGCAGGGACGCCGCGATCAGCAATGCGTGGATCCAGAGGAAGCCGGTGGCCGGGAACTCGCCGATCGTGCCGGTGGACCAGGACCGCGGGTCCTTCCAGATCGCGACCGCGAACCTCGGCCAGATCACCCAGGTCCAGATCCCGACCCCGATGAGGAAGAGCGACCAGCCTCGCGACAGCACCATGGCTGCCGAGTATGCCAGCGTGACCGGGCGGGCCGGTCGGCCGCCGGCACCCGAGGCGCAGGTCAGGGGACCTGTGCGGCATCCGGATCTCCGCCCCGCCATTCGGGCACCGCCGCGGGCGGGTCCGGGCGCGTGGCCCGGAACGGGGAGACCCGCATGATCACGGGCGTCCCGGGCCGCTCCGTCAGAAGCAGGTGCCGATGCCACCGATCGCGGGGTTCGCCCGGTCGTGGCGGTGGATCGTGCCGCTCGGGTCGGCCATGAACCCGCCCCAGATGATGCAACCACCCTTGACGTACGCCCGGGTCGGCCCGGCCGCCCACAGCTTGTCGCCGTCGTCGGTCTGGGTGGGCAGGTACTGGGCGGCCAGGTAGACCTGGGTGCGGGTCAGCGCACCCACGTAGGCGGACTTGACGGTGACCGAGCAGCCGTAGCCGGCCATCGGGTGGTACATCAGGTACACGGTGCCGAGCCGGGCGCCGGTCTCGGCGTGCCGGATCGGGTCCTGGTCCAGGACCGTGTAGCCGAGCCCGCAGAGCGACTGCGGCGTGACCGGATTGACGACGGCGGCCTGCCCGACGGCGCCGGTCCCGGCGACCAGTCCGAGCGCGACGGCGAGCACGACCCCGATCCGACGAATGGTGCGGTACATCCGTGTCCCCCTTTTTCTCTGCGACAGATGCGGGACCAGAATGGTCGGCTCGGGGGCACGGAACGAATGTGCCGGATGGACACTCCGCATTGCCGTCGAATGTGCGTTCGCCCAGGTGCCACCGCCCCCACCTGCGGCACAGCCACGCCGTTCATCGACAGCCGACGACTATGACGTACTTCGCACCGAGACATTCCAGCGAACCGGAAATTGCCATGTTGTTTCCCGGCGGCGCGGGCGGGGCACTGCATTCCTGGACCGGCACATACCGTCATCGGAGGTGACCCGTGCAGCCGTCGACGATCAATCCCTGGGCCTGGCGCGACCCGTCCGCCCTCGCCGGCGGATACTCCGGGGCCGCCCCCGACTCCGCCCCGCCGGACGGGCCGACGCCCGGCGGCGACGGACCGCACGCCCCCGGCCCCGGCACCCCCCTCGACCTGGTCGGCTACCGGGTGGAGGCCACCGACGGGCGGATCGGCTCGGTCGACGAGGCCAGCGACGACACCGACGCCCGCTGGCTGGTGGTGGACACCGGGCCGTGGATCTTCGGTCACAAGGTCCTGCTGCCGGCCGGCACCGTGACGCGGGTGGACCACCTGGACCGCACGGTGCACGTGGACCGCACCCGCGAGCAGGTCAAGGAGTCGCCGGCCTTTGACCCCGACGCGTACGGCGAGCCCGGCTACCGGGACCGGATCGGCGACTACTACCGGGAGACCTACCGGCAGGGCTGAGGGCGGGCGCGGACACGGCCGGACCGGCTAACGTGGGGGCATGGTCCGGCCGATCAGCTACGCGCCGGAGGTCGTCGACCCGGTCGACGGCCTCCCGCTCGGCGTCGTGACCACCTCTCCCACCCGCTCCGGCGACGGCCGCGAGCGGATGATCGACGTACTTCGTGCCGGTGGACTGCGGTTCCGCGACGGCGCGCGATGGCGTTCGGCTCGCTGAGCCGACCCTGACCGGTCCCGGGGTGACATCCCCGGTCGGCGCGCGCCCGCGCACACCTCGTCCACCAGGCACGAAAGGCGTACCACCATGTCCGTTCCACGGATGCTCACCGGCGACCGTCCCACCGGGCGGCTGCACCTCGGCCACTACGTCGGCAGCATCGCCAACCGGGTGCGGCTGCACCAACGCCACGAGAGCTTCTTCATCATCGCCGACCTGCACATGCTCACCACCCGGAACACCCGCGAGGACATCGAGCGGGTCGCGGTCAACGCCCGGGAGATGGTCACCGACATCCTGGCCGCCGGCGTCGACCCGGAGCGTGCCACCTTCTACCTCCAGTCGGCCATCCCGGAGGTCGGCGACCTGAACACCCTCTTCCAGAACCTGGTCACGGTGCCCCGGCTGGAACGCGTGCCCTCGCTCAAGGACATGGCCCGCGACGCCGGCAAGGAGGAGATGCCCTACGGCCTGCTCGGGTATCCGGTGCTCCAGGCCGCCGACATCCTCTGCGTCAAGGGGCAGGTCGTTCCGGTCGGCAAGGACAACGCGGCGCACGTGGAGGTCACGCGGGAGATCGCCCGGCGGTTCAACCACCTCTACGGGGAGGTGTTCCCCGTGCCCGAGACGATCGCGTCCGAGACGCCGACCCTGGTCGGCACGGACGGTCGGGCGAAGATGAGCAAGAGCCTGGGCAACGCGATCGCGCTCTCCGCCGACTCGGCGACGGTCCGCCGCGCGGTGATGGGCATGTACACCGACCCGAACCGGATCCGCGCCGACGTGCCCGGCACCGTCGAGGGGAACCCGGTCTTCGCGTACCACGACGTCTTCAACCCCGATCGGGCGCAGGTCGACGACCTGAAGGAGCGCTACCGGGCCGGGCGGGTCGGCGACGTGGAGGTGAAGGAGAAACTGGCCGTCGCGCTCGACCGGTTCCTGGACCCGATCCGGGAGCGCCGGGCCCGGATCGAGGCCGAACCCGGGCTGGTCGACCAGCTGATCTTCGAGGGCACGGAACGGACCCGCCGCGAGGTGCGGCAGACGCTCGTCGAGGTCCGCCGGGCCATGGGGCTGACCGCCGCGTACACGCAGGTGCGCCGCCGGGCCGAGCGGCACCGCAGGGCCACGGCCACGCCGGCCTGAGCGGTCGTACGACCGACGTCCGGCCCGGGACCGGGGTTGCTCCGGCACCGGGCCGGATCTGGCGGGGCGAGATCGCGACGGGATGAATGAGTGGCTCCGGGCGGGGCAACTGGAACACCATGGGCGTGGTCCGGTACGAGGCGGTGATGCCGGTCGTCGACGGGCTCGATCAGCTCGTCGACCTGCTGCGGAATGCGCCCCCGGGTGAGCAGTTGTACATCCGGTGGTCCCGCGGTCCCGGCGTGGACCTGTCCGGCGGGCACGGGTCCGAGCAGTCCAGCAAGGACGCGCTGACCGGAATCGACCTGCCCGGCCTCTCCGCGAATCCGCTCGCGGTCGAGTCGTGGTGGGGCGATCGGCCGCTGCGGCTCTGGGTGGCGCGGCGGCTCTACGACTACTGCCACCTGCGCCGGCTACGCGGCCCGGGCGTACGGCCCTGGGTGCTCGTCGGCGAGCAGCGCGGCCGGGGACCGGACAACGAGCCGCTGGTGCGGTGCCACCGGCCGGTCGCGTGGGTGTCGGAGCGGGCGCTGCGGGAGGCGGACCGCGTGGTCGAGGCGCAGGCGTCGACCGAGTGGGGACCGCTGCACCGGGCCGACTGATCCGCCCACGACGGGGGGGACCAGCCAGGATGGGGGTGACCGACCCGCCCGGCGCGGCCCGGCCCCCGTTCCCAGCGGTCTGGCGGCCCGGGGCACATGTCGCTAGGTTGCAGCTTCGAGCACCTCACCGTCGTCGATCGGGGAAGTCGGCCGCGTGTCGCACATCGAGAAGATCACCGGGGAACTGCGCGCGTTGACGACCGGCGTCGACAGGGCGCAGGCACTGGCGTCCGCCGCCGACAACCAGGCGCAGGAGGTGGCCCTGCGCGCCGCCGCCGCCGGCTTCGCCGCCGTGGCGGCGGGCGTGACGCGGGTACGCGACGGCATCTCGGCCGTCCGGGGCGGCCTGGGCAGCCTCGCCACCACGATCGGCGAGGCCACGAAGGCGACCGCGGCCGTCCCGCAGGAAGCCAGCCCGCACGAGACGGTCGCCGGCCTGACGCCCGTGCAGAACGCGATCGACGGCATCCGCGACGCCGCCGTCGCCACCGTCGCCCAGGTCGACCAGACCCGACAACTCGTCACCACCGTCCTGCACGGCGGCCAGCCGGGACCACTGCTGCAGTCGTTGGAGCACATCAAGCAGGTCCTGACGCTGGTCGCCCAGCGCACCGCCACCGCCCGGCCGACGGTCGAGACGGCGATCGCCGAAGCCCGGCAGCTGGGGTCGGCGGGAGACTGACCGGGGCTGGCGGCAGCACACCGACCAGCGTCCTGCCCCGCTGACGCGCCGGCCGCCGCGGCCGTCGGGTCGGCTCGGCCATCTCGGGTCCCCATGGCACGGGCGCGGCCGTCCTACCATTCAGATCGTGGCTAGCTTCGATGTCCCGGCGGCGGTCGCGACGGTCTGGCAGCGGCAGGCGGCCTGGTCGCGGGCGTCCGGCGAGGCCAAGCGTGCGATCACCCGCGCGCGCCTGAGCATCGCCGCGCTCACCGTGGGCGCCGCCGTCTGCGGCACCCTCGCCAACCAGCTCGGGCAGGCCCACCCCGGCGCGGGCCGGGCGCTCGCGATCGTCGCGGCGGCGGCGCTGCTCGTGGTGCCGCTGGCGGCCCGGTGGTCCTCCCGGGACGCGGTGCACGCGTGGACCCGGCTCCGCTCGGTCTCCGAGGCGCTGAAGGCGGACACCTACCGCTACCTCGCCGGGGTCGCCCCGTTCCGGGGTACGGACCGGGACGCCGTCCTGCTCGGCCGGCTCGACGCGCTCATGGACGACGCCGGCGACCTGGTCGGCCGCACCCTGGACGCGCCGCCGGCCGCCCGGCCGCTGCCTGCGGTCTCCGACGTGGCCACGTACGTGACGGAACGGATGCAGCGGCAGATCGACGGCTACTACCTGCCGGCGGCCCGCCGGATGGCGCACGCCGCGAGGCGGATCCGGTACGCGGCGACGGGGCTCACGATCGCCGCCGCCCTGGTCTCCGCGACGGTCGGGGTGCTCGGCGACAACCTCGGGCTGACCGCCTGGATCGGTGTCGCGGCGGCCGTGACCACGGCGCTGGTCGGCTACGGCTCCGCCCAGCAGTACGAGCACCACCAGATCGAGTACGCCCGCACCGCCGACCAGCTGACCCGGTTGCGCACGGCCCGCGAGGCCGGGCTGGGCTGGGCCGAGGACGACGCGTTCGTCGCCGAGGCGGAGCGGATCATCTCGCTCTCCAACGAGGGCTGGATGGCCAAGATGATCGAGCAGGATGGCGCTGCGCAGCCGTGACATCACAGGTTGTGGCATATAGCATCGTCGATAGTGCCGTTTGACCGTCGACGTGGGCGGCCGTCCGTCCACTCCCGACAGACATGGGGGAACCGACGTGGATCGCACCGTACGCCAGCCCGATCCGACCCCGCCGCCACTGGACGACCTCCGGCGCACCCCGCTCGGCCGGATCCCGCTCGACCGGGCCCGGTCCGTCGCCCACGTGACCAGCCGCAGGGAGGATCGCCCGGCCCGTGTCGATGTCGCGGCCTTCATCTCTGCGATCTGAGCCGGCCGGGCCGACCGGCGCCCCGCTGACGCAGTACGTGCTCAAGCTGGTCAGCCGCTGCGACCTCGCCTGCGACCACTGCTACGTCTACGAACACCCCGACCAGTCCTGGCGGCGCCAGCCCCGGGTGATGGACCCCGCCACCGTTCAGGCCGTCGCGGAGCGGATCGCGGAGCACGCGGCGGCGCACCGGCTCGACGTCGTGCGGGTGGTCCTGCACGGCGGTGAGCCCCTGCTCGCCGGCGCTGCCCGGCTCGGCGCCACCGCGGCCACCCTGCGGCGCGTCATCGGCCCGGTGGCCCGGCTCGACCTGCGGATGCAGTCCAACGGTGTGCTGCTCACCCCGGCGACCTGCGACGTGCTGGTCGCCCACGACGTCAAGGTGGGGATCTCGCTCGACGGCGACCGGGCCGCCAACGACCGGCACCGCCGCCACGCCAACGGGTCGAGCAGCCACCACCAGGTGCTGCGGGCGCTGTCGCTGCTGCGCAGCCCCGCGTACCGCGCCAGCTACGCGGGCATCCTCTGCACCGTCGACCTCGCCAACGACCCGATCCGGGTGTACGAGGCGCTGCTGGCCGAGGGGCCGCCGCACGTCGACTTCCTGCTGCCGCACGCCAACTGGGACAACCCGCCCGCCCGGCCCGACGGCCTCGCCACGCCGTACGCCGACTGGCTGCTGGCCGTCCACCGGCGCTGGCTGGCCGACGGGCGTCCGGTGCCGATCCGCCTGCTGGAGTCCCTGCTCTCCACCGCGTCCGGGCACGGCAGCCACAGCGAGGCGGTCGGGCTCGGCCCGGCCGACCTGGTCGTCGTCGAGACCGACGGCACCTTCGAGCAGGTCGACTCGCTCAAGTCCGCCTTCGACGGCGCCGCCGCCACCGGCCTGGACGTCTTCCGCCACCGGGTGGACGACGCCGCGGCCCACCCGGCGATCGCCGTACGGCAGACCGGTCTCGCCGGGCTCTGCGCGGCCTGCCGCGCCTGCCCGGTGGTCGGGCACTGCGGCGGCGGTCTCTACGCCCACCGGTACCGCGCCGGCAACGGCTTCGACAACCCGTCCGTCTACTGCCCGGACCTGCTGAGACTCGTCCAGGTGGTGACGGCGGCCCCGGTCGCCGACGAGCCCACCCGTCCGACCGACTCGCTCAGCCCGCGCGTCCTCGACGATCTCGCCTCCGGCCCGGGCACGGCGGGCTCGGCGGAGCAGCTCGCCGCCGTCCACCTGGCGCTGGTGCGCGCCCTGCTGGTCGCGCTCAGCGAGCGGGCCGCGGGCGACCCGGTGGCGGCCGACGGGTGGCGGCTGCTGGTCCACCTGGACGACGCGCACCCCGACGCCGTCCGCGCCGTGCTGGCCCACCCGTTCGTGCGCCGCTGGGCCCGGCGGTGCCGGGACGGGGCGGCCGAACTCTCCTACCTGGCCTGTGTGGCGGCTGCCGCCGCCGTCCGCGCCCGGGTCCGGGCCGACCTGCCCGTCCCGGTGCGCGACGGGCTGGTCAGCCTGCCGACGCTCGGCGCGCTCGCCGTCGGGGTCGAGCGGGGCGTCGTCCGACTCGTCACCGACGACGGGGACGTCCGGCTCGCCGGCCGGCGGGTCACCGCCGACGCGGGCCGGGCAGGCGGCCCGGCCCGGGAGGACGGGCCGGACGGCTGGCTGCCGGTGCGTTCCGTCGGGCTCGTCGGGGGCCGGCTGCTGCTGGAGGACACCGACCCGCACCGGGACTGCTACGACCTGCCGGTGCAACCGCGGCTGTCGGGCGCCGCCGCGCAGCGGTGGACGCGGCAGTTGGAGCGGGCGGTGCGACGGATCGACGCCGAGGCCACCGGCTACGCGGCGGGGGTCCGCACCCTGCTGCGGGCCGTCGTGCCGCTGCGCGGGGAGCCGACCGGCAGGTTCCGCAGCGCCGCCGCCGGCGCCGCCTTCGGCGCGGTGGCCGTCACCGCCGTACCCGACGACGCCACCCTCGCCGTGCTGCTGGTGCACGAGGTGCAGCACCTCAAGCTCGGCGCGGTGCTGGACGTCTGCGACCTGTTCGACCGCGACGACAGCCGGACGCTGCGCGTGCCGTGGCGGGACGACCCGCGCCCGGTGGAGGGCGTGCTGCACGGCGTCTACGCCCACCTGGCGGTCGCCGACGTGTGGCGCCGCCGCCCCGGGCCGGCCGCCGAGGGCCACTTCCGCCGCTACCGGGACTGGACCGCCGGGGCCCTCGACGCCCTGCTCGACCTCGGCGCCCTGACCCCCGCCGGTGAGCGGTTCGTCCGGGGGATGCGCGCCACGGTGGACGGATGGCCGTGACCGCCAGCCTGCTCCGGCGGGGCACGCTGACGGCGGACCTGCGCGCGCTGGGCCTGCCGCCGGGAGCCACCGTGCTGGTGCACTGCGCCCTGTCCCGCGTCGGTCGGGTGGCGGGCGGCCCCGCCGCGCTGCTGGCCGCCCTGCGGGACGTGCTGGGCGGGTCGGGCACGGTGGTCGTACCGGCGCAGACAGCCGGCAACTCCACCACGTCGCGGCGGTTCCGGGTGGCGACCGCCGGCATGACCGACGCCGGGGTCGCGGCGGCGGAGGCGGCCATCGTGCCGTTCGACCCGGAGCACAGCCCCACCGAGGGCATGGGGATCTTCGCCGAGCACGTACGCCGGCAGCCGGGGGCGTCGCGGAGCCGGCACCCGCAGACCTCCTTCGCCGCCCTCGGCCCCGACGCGGCCCGGCTGACCGCCGTCCACGACCTCGACTGCCACCTCGGCGAACGCTCGCCCCTCGGCGCGCTCTACGCCGCCGACGCCGTGGTGCTGCTGCTCGGCGTCGACTGGTCCGCCTGCACGGCGTTCCACCTGGCCGAGTACCGGCTGCGCCGGCCGCCGGCCGAGCGGGCGTACCGGTGCTACGTGCGCGACGCCGCCGGGCAGCGGGTCCGGCGCGACTTCCGGGCCCCGGACCTGCACGACACCGACTTCCCGCTGATCGGCCACGCCCTGACGGACGCCGGGCCGGTGCGTGCCGGGCGGGTCGGCGGCGCCTACTGCCGGCTCGTGGGCCTCCGGACGGCCGTCGACTTCGCCCGAGGGTGGATGGATGAGCACCGCCGGTGACGGACGGGGCAGCGACGGGTTGGCGGCTGTCGATACTGTGGACGGCCGGAAGTCGCTGCACCGGTCGGGAGCGGTAGGTGGCAGAGGAAACGTACGGGGAGGACGAGAGCGCCCCCGTGTTCTTCCTCAGCTACGCCCGCACGAAGAACCGGGTGGCGGCGCCCCCGCGCGACACCAACCAGAAGGTCTTTCAGCTCTTCGTCGACCTGTCCGACCACGTCGTCGAGCTGCTCGGCCTCGGCCCGGGACGGACGGCCGGATTCATGGACCGGATGCTCGACGGCGGGCAGGTGTGGACCGAGGACCTCGCCTTCGCCGCCGGCCACTGCCAGGTCTTCATCCCGCTGATCTCGCCGCAGTACCTGAACAGCACCTGGTGCGCGAAGGAGTGGGACGCGTTCACCCGGCGGCAGGTCCTGCACCGGCCGGGCGCCGAGCCGTCCGCCGGCGAGACACCGGTCATCCCGGTCAACTGGTCGGTGGTGGACCGTCGACGGGTGCCGGAGGTCGTGTCGCGGCGGCAGATGTTCACCCCGACCCGGCTGCCCTCGGACATCGCCCCGCAGTACCACGACGAGGGCATCTACGGCCTGCTCAGCCTCGGCAAGAACGGCAAGGACGCCTACGACGCCGTGGTCTGGCGGCTGGCGCAGCGCATCGCCCGGGCCTACCAGACGCACTGGGTGCGGGCGGACGTCCCGACCGACGTGCGGCAGTTGCGCGAGACGTTCGAGGAGGTCGGACATGACGTGGTCTGACCTCCCGGGGGTCCGCGCCGTCCCCCGCCGGGAGACCTACTTCTTCCTCAGCTACGCGCACTCGGTGCCGCTGTCGGCCGCGTCCCGGCCGGACACCGACTACTGGGTCAGCCGGTTCTTCCACGACCTGGCCGCGGCCGTGCGGCGCGGCGCCACGAGGAGCGGCGACCTCGACGCCGGCTTCTTCGACGGCCAGGTCAGCCCCGGGGCCGACCTCAGGCAGACGCTCACCGAGGCGCTCAGCCTCGCCCACGTCTTCGTGCCGCTGCACTCGCCGAACTACTTCCGCAACGCGTGGGCGCTGGGCGAACGCGAGTCGTTCCGCAGCCGCCTCACCCGGCTCGCCCCGGCGCGGGCCGAGCGGCACCTGTTGCCGGTGCTGTGGCTGCCGCTGCCGTCCTGGGGCGACCGGCCGGAGACGACGCAGGCCCTCGACCTGGTCCCCGACGCCGACGACCGGGCCGACTACGCCGAGAACGGGCTGCGCGCCCTCTGCAAGCTCAGCGCCTACCGCCGGCAGTACGAGAGCGTCCTCGCGGCGCTGGCGGCGCGGATCGTCACGGTGACCGAGACGCAGCCGCTGGCCCGGTCCCGGGCGGCGACCTTGTCCAGCCACCCGGTGACCGACGGCGGCGGCCCGGCGCTGGTGGTCACCACCCTCACCAACCACGCGCGGTGGCGACCGTACGCCGGGCAGCACGAGCTGGCGGTGGCCGACTACGTCGCCGCGACCGCCGAGCGGCTCGGCCTGCCCACCCGGGTCGTCGACCTGCCGGCGGCCCGCGCCCTGGCGCCGGAGAGCCCCACCGTCGTGCTGGTGGACGCCGCGGCCGGTGCCGCCGCCGCCCGGGCCGCGCTGGCCGGCCTGCCCCGCTGGGTCGTCCCGTTGGTCATCGCCGCCGACCACGAGCGTGGCGAGTCGGCGCCCGAGTCCATCGCCGGTACGTTGCAGGACGCCGGATTCCCCCGGGTCCTGCCGGCGCGCGCGATCGAGGAGTTCGAGCGTTACGCGCCGCTGCTGGTGACCGAGGCCCGCAAGCAGTTCCTCCGGCACGGTCCGGTGGACCCGCCCGACGGCCCGGCCACCCCGAAGCCGAGCCTGCGGCCGTCCCGGCCGTCCGACGACCCGCCGGGCACCGGTCCGGGCCTGCCGCCGGTGCGGCCGTTCGACACGACGCGAGGGAAGGACGAGCGATGACGCCATCGCGCGAGGGCCAGGTCGTCACCTTCTACTCCTACAAGGGCGGTACGGGCCGCACCATGGCGCTGGCCAACACCGCCTGGATCCTCGCCGCGAACGGCCAGCGGGTGCTCGTCGCCGACTGGGACCTGGAGTCTCCCGGCCTGCACCGGTTCTACGCCCCGTTCCTCGACCCCGAGCAGGTCGCCACCACCGGGGGCGTGATGGACCTGATCCTGGACTACGAATGGGAGAACGCCCGCCGGCGCGAGGAGGCCGGCGCCGACCCCCGGCCCGGCGACTGGCACCGGGAGTACGCCCGGGTCCACCGGTACGCGTTCTCGGTGGGTTGGGAGTTCCCCGGCGGCGGCAGCCTCGACCTGCTGCTGGCCGGCCGGCACAACCCCGACTACGCCACCAGCGTGACGGGCCTCAACTGGGACAACTTCTACAACCGGCTCGGCGGCGCGCAGTTCTTCGACGCGCTGCGCGAGGACATGAAGCGGCACTACGACTACGCCCTGATCGACAGCCGCACCGGGATCAGCGACGTCGCCGAGATCTGCACCATCCACCTGCCCGACGTCCTGGTCGACTGCTTCACCCTCAGCGACCAGGGCATCGACGGAGCCGCCGCGGTGGCCGCCCGGGTGCGCGACTACGAGGGGCGGCGGGCGCGGCGGGTGCTGCCCGTGCCGATGCGGGTCGACGACGGGGAGAAGGGCAAGCGCGACGCCGGCCGGTCGTTGGCCATGCAGCGGTTCGCCGGCCTGCCGGGGGGTATGACCGACAGCGAGCGGCAGGCCTACTGGCTGACCGTCGAGGTGCCCTACCGCGCGTACTACGCCTACGAGGAGACGCTGGCGACGTTCGGCGACGAACCGGGCGGCCGGACCACGCTGCTGTCCGCGTACGAGACGCTGACCAGCCACATCACCAACGGCAGGATCACGGGCCTGCCCCGGATGGACGACCAGTTGCGCCGCCGGACGGTGCAGCGCTTCGAGCGCAAGCCGACGGTCGTGGACGAGCTGATCGTGCTGCGGCACGTGCCCGAGGACCAGGTCTGGGCGGAGTGGGCGCAGGCCGTGTTGAACTCGGCCGACCTGCGGGTGGTCACCGCCGCCCTGGACGGGCCGGCGCCCGAGCCGACGGACGCGGCCTTCCGCGAGGTCCGGCTGGTCTCCCGGGCATACCTGGCGGCCCGGCGCGCCCGCCCCGACACCGACGGAGACCGGGGCGCGCCGAGCTGGCTGGCCGTGCACGTCGACGACACCCCGCCCGTGCCGGACGTCCCGGTCGGCAGCTGGACGGCCGTGCACGACCTCACCGCCGAGGACGCGGCGAACCACCTGCTGAAGCTGGTGGGGCGCACGGTGGGCGCGGCCGGCCTGCGTCCCGCCCGCTTCCCGGGCGTACGCGCGACGGTCTTCAACGCGCCGGCCCGCAACGCCCGCTTCACCGGGCGCGAGGACCTGCTGCGCCGGCTCCGGGAGGAGCTGAAGGCGTCGGGCGGCGGCGGCACCCCGGTCGCGCTGCGGGGCGGTCCCGGTCTCGGCAAGACGCAGCTCGCCATCGAGTACGCGCACCGGTTCCGGGGCGCGTACGACATCATCTGGTGGGTCGCCGCCGACCCGCCGCAGTTCGTCGACGTGATCATGACGGAGCTCAGCGAGGAGCTGGGCCTGCCGAGCCAGACGACGATCCCGGAGACCAACCGCGCCCTGCGGCAGCGGCTGGGCCAGACCGAACGCCGCGCCGACGGCAGCCCGCCGCCGCACTGGCTGCTCATCTTCGACAACGCCGACCAGTACGAGGACGTCCGGCCCTACCTGCCGCAGGGCAACGGCCACGTGCTGGTCACCACCCGCAATCCGGACTGGGGCGACCTGGCGCGGGCGGTGGACGTGGAGGCGTTCGAGCGGGGTGAGAGCGTGGCGCACCTGCGCGCCCGCCTGGGCGAGCACCTGATGAGCGTCGCCGAGGCCGAGCAGGTCGCCGACGCCGTGGAGAACGTGCCGATCTTCGTCGCCACGGTCGGGGCGTGGCTGGCCGACACCCGGACGCCGGTCGACGAGTACCTGGCCGGGCTCCGCCGCACCGGGCTGGAGACGGAGGTCTGGGACCTCCCGCTGCAACGGCTCAGGGAGGGCTCGCCGGGGGCGTACCGGCTGCTCCAGCTCGCGTCGGTGCTCGCCCCGGAGATCTCCCTCGACCTGCTCTACGGCGACGAGGTGGCCCAGGTCATCGCCCCGCACGACCCGGTGGTCGCCGCCCGGGTCGCCGACCGGGTGTCCGAACGCGACATCGCGGCCGCGCTGGTGCAGCGGATGAACAAGCTCGCGCTGATCAAGCTCGACCCGCACGCCCACCGGGTGCAGGTGCACCGGCTGTTGCAGACGGCCCTGCGCGCCCGCATGTCCGACGACGAACTGGTCACGGCCAAGCACGAGGTGCACCGCATCCTCGCCGGGTCGCGACCGCCGGGCGAGGTGGAGGACCCGGCGAACCGGCAGCGGTTCCGGATGCTCTGGCCGCACCTCGACGGCTCCGACGCGATCTCCTGCCGGGACGACAACGTCCGGCAGCTGGTCATCGACCGGGTCCGCTACATCTACGTCAACGGCGGCTACGAGCAGGGCGAGCGGTACGCGCGGGAGACCGAGGCCGTCTGGTCGGCGCTGCTGACGGAGTTGGCACCGGACGGGCCGGAACACCGCAGGCTGCGCGTCCAACTGCTGCACCTGCGGTTCAACTGGGCCAACGTGCTGCGCAGCCTCGGCCGCTTCGAGGAGGCCCACCGGCTGGACGAGGACACCCTGCGCCAGCAGGAGGAGCTGATCGGCGACAGCCACCCGCACACGCTGATGACCGCCGGTGGCTACGGGGCCGACCTGCGCACCCTGGGCCGCTACCGGGAGGCGCTGGAGCGCGACCTGCGGACGTACGCCGCGTCGGTCGACGTCTTCGGCGAGGACCACCGGCGCACCCTGACCGCGGCGAACAACCTGGCCGCGTCCTACCGGCTGATGGGGATGTTCGACAAGGCCGTCGACGGCGACGAGGCCACCTACCGTCGGCTGCGGGTAGTCCTCGGGCCGGAGCACCCGAACACCCTGGCGTCGGCCAACAACCTCGCCCGCGACCTGCGGGAGACCGGCGACTACGAGGGTTCCGTGGCGCTGCTGCGGGAGGCGGTGACGGGTTACCAGAACCTCTTCGGCGAGCACTCCCGCGACCTGCTCACCGCGCAGGCCAACCTGGCCGTGTCGCTGCGCAGCACCGGCGAGATCGCCGAGGCGGCCCAGCTGCTCGACGAGACCTACCAGCGGCTGCTGGCCACCCTCGGGCCGGCCAGCCCGGACACCCTGTTCAGCTGGCTCAGCCGGACGGCGAACCTGATGCTGCAGGGGCAGAGCGCGCAGGCCCTGACGGAGCTGGGCGAGGTGGAGCAGATGTTCGTCCGGGTGTTCGGCGCCGAGCACCCGTACACGCTGGTCTGCCGGATCAACCTGGGCGTGGCCCTGTGGGACGCCGGCGACACGGGCACCGGCCGGTCGCTCACCGAGGCGACGACGCGGACGATGCTCGCCACGCTCGGCGACCGGCACCCGTTCGCCATGGCGGCGGCCAACAACGTCGCGGTCTTCACCGTCCTCGCCGGGGAACCGGAGAAGGGACGCGACGGGCTGCGGGCCGTGGTGGCGCAGCTCACCGAGGTGCTCGGACCCGAGCACCCGGACACGCTGCGCAGCCGGGGCAACCTGGAGACCGCCCAGCAGGCGTTGTCCGGCGGTCGGGTGAGCATCGGCCGGATGCGGATCGCCGACCGGCTCGCCAACCGGATCGGGCAGCACCACCCCAGCGTCGTGGTGCTACGCGACGGGCGGTACGTGCGCCGGGTGCTCGACCCGCACCCCTACTGACCGGGCCGGGCGCCGATCAACAGGGTGGCGTCGAGCGCCGCGTCGGGGTCGACGAGCCAGCGCAGGATGCGCGGCAACTCCTCGACCGCGTCGAAGTGCGCCGCCCCGGGCCGGACCTCCATCTCGGCGCCGGGGATCTGCGCGGCCAGCCAGCGGCCGTGGCTGACCGGGGCGAAGTTGTCGTCGGCGCCGTGCCACAGCCGCACCGGCGTCGCCGAGGTGTCGATCGCCCGGAGGTCGAACGCCCAGGGGCGGCGGAACGCCAGCACGTCGTCGATCCACCCGTACGGCCCGGCGCGGAGCGCCTCCGCGTAGGTGTCGGTGATGAGCCGGCGCAGCGCGGGGTCGTTGACCGCCCGGCGGTCCGCGGTGCTCATCTCCGTCCTCAGGTCCGCCAGGAGCAGCCGCGGGTCGGCGGCGGCCCGCTCGGCGCGCTGGCGGATCTCCTCGACCACGGCCGCGGTGTCGGGGCTGCCGACGCCGAACCCGCGCACGTTGCCGGTGTTCATGCCGCCGACCCAGTCCAGCTCGACGGCGTTCCACGGGGCGAGACTGACCAGCACCGCCACCCGGGTCACCCGGCCGCGCAGCCGGGCGTCGGCCGCGCAGGCGAGGGCGTGCGGGCCGCCGCCGGAGCGCCCGACGACGGCGAACCTCTCCACGCCCAGGTGGTCGGCGATCGCCTCCACGTCGCGGGCGGCGTCGGCGACGTCACGGTCCTCGCGCCGGTCGGAGTCGCCGTAGCCGGGCCGGTCGTAGGCGATCAGCCGGACGCCCATGCGGTAGAGGACGATGCCGCGGGGCTTCGGGCCACGGCGGCTGCCGGGTGTGCCGTGGAGCAGGAAGACGGGGAAGCCGTCGGGCGCGCCGGTCACCTCGTACGCCACGCGTCTGCTGTCCTCGCGTTCGGCGAAGTCGGCCCCTGGCTCGCCGTCTCGGGTCACTCCGTCCTGCCCTTCGGTGCCGCAACCAGCCAATACTCGCAACCCGGCATCGAGTGGAGACGATGTCTGACGGCTCCACTCAGCAATCGAGCCTAATGGTCGGGCCCGCCGCGCCGCTATGCCGAGCGGGAACAACGGGCCGGATCTGTCGGAAACGACACCTACGGTCCACGTCGGCTGGAACTTCCGGCGACCCCTTCGACCGGGACGCCGGTGGCGGGTCCGCACCGGGCGGGTCCGGCCCGGCCACGGCGGGTCGGGGGCGGGCTGGCCGGCCGCCGCGGGTGGGGGCGGACCCGGCGGGTCGCCGCGGGTCGGGGCGGACCCGGCGGGCCACTGCGGGTCGGGGCGGACCCGGCGGCTCGGGGCGGGCGGGGGCGCCGGTCAGGCGGCCAGCGCCTCCAGGGCGTCGTCGAGCTGGGGCTTCCGGCCGTCGGCGAAGACGTCGAGGAACTCCTCGCCGGGCGCGGCCCAGAACCGGGTGCGCGGCTCGTCCCGCCAGTCGCAGGTGATCTCGCAGCCCCAGGAGTGGAGGTACGTCCGCTGGTCCGCCTGCCCGCGGTGGAAGAGCGGGTCGCCGACGATCGGGAAGCCGAGCCACGCCAGGTGGACGCGGATCTGGTGGCGCCGACCGGTGACCGGCTTGAGCACCAGCAGCGTACGGTCGCCGCTGACCAGCGCCGTGGCGAAGTCGGTACGCGACTCGTAGGAGGGCCTGGACCGGTCGACGGCCGACTCCGGCAGCGCGAAGCGGCAGCGGTCGGCGTCGTAGCGGATGGCGTCGCGCTCTCCCGCGATCCGGATGGTCCCCTTGCGGCCCGGCCGCAGCGGCAGGTCGATCGTGCCCCGCTCGGGCAGCCGCGCCCCCTCGACCCAGGCCAGATAGCGCTTGTCGGCGCCCCGGTTGGCGAACTGCCGGGTCAGCGACGCGTGCGCCGACGGCGTCCTGGCCAGCAGCAGCAGCCCCGAGGTGACCTTGTCGATGCGGTGCACCCAGTGCACCGGCTCCCCGGCGGCGGCGGCCAGGTCGGTCAGGGACTCGGTGTGCCGCTCGCCCATCACGGAGATGCCCGGCGGCTTGTCGAGCACGAGCAGGTGGTCGTCCTCGTGGACGGGCTCGCGCCGAAGTTCCGACCAACTGAAGGTGGTCATCATCGCCTCGGCTCTCGACTGTCCTGAGCTGCTCCGGGTCGCCGACGGCCGCGCCCGGGGCAGCGGTGACGCGCGGAGCGGGGGTCGCACCGGCCAGGTGGGCCGGCAGGGCGAAGGATACCAACCGACGACTGCGGGCCCCGGCGTCGAGTGGCGTCGAGTCGGCGCTCCGGACCGCGCCGTGGACGTGCGGGAGACCGGCGCGACCTACGTGCCGGCGTACCGAGCCGGGTCGAACCGCCACCGGGTGGCGGCGAAGCCGGACCCCTTGTCCATGCCGATCACCTTGGCCGGGGTCACCTCGAAGACGAGGTACGGCGACGGGCCGATCCCGTCTCCGTCGATCCCACCGTCGACCGGGGTCACCTCCCAGCCGTACTTCTCGCCGTAGGCCTCGGCGACGCGCTTCAGCGTCGCCGGGTCGGTGATCCGGGACGCCCTGCCCTCGATCGACAGGTCGAGCTCGGGACTGCCGACGGTGAGGACGCAGTGCGGGTTGGTGGCCAGGTTGTCGACCTTGTGGGCGGACCCGCTGGAGCAGAAGTACATGGCGTCGTCGAGCCACATCGCCAGCAACGGCACGGCGTGCGGCCTGCCGTCCGGCCGGACGGTGGACAGGAAGAACTCTCCCGCCTCCGTCAGCCGCTCACGCGCCTGCGACCAGGGCATCGGCTTGGAGCCTTCGCTGGCGAAGGACGGTTCCGCGACCGGCTCACGACCCACCATGGTTCCCCTTCGAACGACGACAGCGTGACGGAGACAGCACGGACAGTATCGCAGCGTCGGATGCCGGCGAGCGGCCGGACCCCGCCGCCGCGGGGTGTCGGAGGGACGCTCCCTCGACCGCGCACGCGGTCGCCCGGAGCTGGGCGCGACCCGTAGCCTGAGGTGATGATCATCAGGGTCGCCACCGAGCAGGACTGGACGGACATCTACCCCTTCTACGCCGCGATCATGGCGGAGGGGAAGGCCTATCCCTATCCGCCGGACCAGTCCCTCGAGGAGGCGCGGCCCTGGTGGATGGAGCAGCCCCCGGGGAGGACCGTCGTCGCGGTGGACGGCGACGTCGTCATCGGCTCGGCCAAGATGGGCCCCAACCGGCCCGGGCGGGGTTCGCACGTGGCCACGGCGTCCTTCCTGGTCGATCCCGCGCACCAGGGCAGGGGCGTGGGCCGGGCACTCGGTCGGTACACGCTCGACTGGTGCCGCGCCGAGGGATTCCACGGCATCCAGTTCAACGCGGTGGTCGAGTCGAACCACCCAGCCGTGCACCTGTGGCGTTCCCTCGGTTTCGACGTGATCGGCACGGTCCCCGAGGCGTTCGACCACCCCCAGGACGGCCTCGTCGGCCTGCACGTCATGTACCAGCGGCTGAGGTGACGGCCGGGGCCGGGGCTCCGCCCCGACCCCGGCCCGGTCGTCCCCCGGCGCGGTCGGCCGCCCGGGTCACCAACGCTCGTCGTGCAGCACGGTGGACAGTGGCGGTCGGGCGGCCGGCCGGAAGGTGCTGCCCGTGTACCAGGCCGTCGGCACCAGCGCCACCTGGTGCACCCCGGCAGGAATGCCGAGCAGCCGGGCCACCTCGGCCTCCCGACGCAGGTGGGCGGTGGTCCAGACGGTGCCGAGCCCGCGGCTGCGGGCGGCCAGCATGTAGCTCCAGACGCCGGGCATCACCGACCCCCACAGCCCGGCCTGGTTGCCGGCGGGCAGCGGGTCGGGGGTCACCACGCAGGCCAGCACCAGGACGGGTACCGAGCCCATGTTCCCGGCCAGGTGGACGGCGCTGGCCAGCGACCGGTTCCCGTCCGGCGGCTGCCGGTCCGCCCCTCCACCGGCCGCCGCGAGTTGCTCCTCGAAGGCGGCCCGGTAGATGGTCCCGAGCCGGTCTCGGGTGCCCGGGTCGGTGACCGTGATCCAGTGCAGGGCGTTGCGACCGGAGCCGCAGGGCGCCTGCTGGGCGACGCGCAGGCACTCCTCGACCAGCGACCGGGGCACCGGCCGGTTCAGGTCCAGGCGCCGGCGCACGGCGCGCGTGGTCGTCAGCAGGGCGTCCGGGGTCAGCGGGTCAGCCACCTACGGCACCGTCCCACTCCAACGGCAGCTCCCACAGGCCACGGACGTACATGTCCGTACGCCACCGCAGCTCCTCTTCCGGCACCGCGAGGCGCAGCCCGGGCAGCTTCTCCAGCAGCATGGCGACGCCCATCCGCAGCTCCAGGCGGGCCAGCTCCGCGCCCAGGCAGTGGTGCGCGCCGAACCCGAAGGCGACGTGCGGGTTCTCCGCCCGGTCCGGGTCGATCCGGTCCGGGTCGGCGAAGACGTCGGGGTCGCGGTTCGCCGCGTCCGGGACCGGCACCACGACCTCGCCCTCGGCCACCACCGAGCCGTCGGAGAGCGTCACGTCGGTGGTCGCCACGTGGGGCACGCCGCCGCTGCCGTTGGCGCAGACGTGGCGCAGGAGCTCCTCCAGCAGCGGTTCGAGCGAGGCGGGACCGCCCCGGGCCCGTTCGACCAGATCGGGTCGACGCAGGATGTGGTACAGCACGACGGCCAGCATGTTGCTGGTCGTCTCGTACCCGGCCATCAGCACCCCGGCGGAGAGGACGACCACCTCGGCGCGGCTCAACTGCCGGTCGGGCCGCTGCTGGGTCAGCATCCGCACGATCAGCCCGGACGGCGCCTCGCCCCGGTCGAGCCGGGTCCGCAGCGTGTCCACCAGGTCCGCGAAGTACCCGTGCATCTCCCGGTGGCAGCGGTCCACCTCCTCGCCCGGAAACCGGTTGATCGACATCATCGAGTCGACCCACGGGCCGAAGCGCGGCATGTCCGCCTCGGGCACGCCCATCAGCCGGCACATCACCCGCAGCGTGAACGGCTCCGTGAAGCGACCCACCACGTCGGCCGGACGCGGCCCGGCCGCGAACTCGGTGAGCTGCCGCCGGGCCAGGTCCTCGACCATCGGCCGCAGCCGGCCCACCTGGTGCGCGGTGAAGGCCGGCGCCACCGTGCCCCGTCGCCGGGTGTGCACGGGCGCGTCGGTGGTGATCAGGGGCAGCGAGTCGGCGCTGCGGGCGAAGAGCGTCCCGGCGGTGTAGGCCGAACGGCTGAACCTGCGGTCGGAGAGCACCAGCCGGACGTCCGGGTACCGGGTGATGAGGAGCGCCTCCCGGCCGTTCGGCAACCGGACCCGCCCCGGCCGTGGCCGGGCGCGCATCGCGGCGTACTCGGCCGGTGGTTCCACCGAGGGGTCGACCGCGAAGGGAAACGAGGGCAGGTCGCTCATGCGCTTGCCACCTCCTGCAGGATGCTGACGAGCTGATAGGTGGCGAACGTGCCGAGCAGGAACATCGCCGCCGACGCGTACGGCCAACGGGGTTGCCGGTCGGCCCAGAACCGCCGCGCGCCGAGGGCCGGCAGCGCCAGCGGCAGCACCACCAGCCAGACCGGCCAGTACGGCGCGTCGTCCCGCGCGGTGGTGACCAGCAGCAGCACGACCGACGCCAGCGCCGCACCGACCGCCAGGGCCGCCGTGGCGGGGGCGCCGAGCGCCTGGGAGTACGTGCGCTCGCCCGGCCGGGGCTGCCGGGTCGTCTTGCGGCCGAACTCCAGGTGCAGGAACGCCAGCGCGGAGACCACAATGCCGACCGCGCCCGACCAGGACGGCGCCAGCCCCGTCGAGTGCAGCACGCCGGCGTAGAGGAACGCGTTGATCAGAAGCTGGACCGGGAAGCTCACCACGAAGCCGACCAGCAGCGCGTCGCCGGCCGGCCAGCGCAGCCGCTGGTCCGCCCAGAGCAGCGCGAAGGCGTACCCGAGCTGGGCGGCGAGCACGCACAGCACCGGCCACCGCCAGGCGTTCAGGGCCAGGACCAGGACCGTGCCGGCGGCGATCATGACGCCCAGGTCCCGGACCCCCACCACGCCCCGCGCCAGCGGCCGGTCCGGATTGTGCGTCCGGTCGTAGTCGAGGTCCCGGATGTCGTCGATGGCGCGCATCATCAGCAGGTTCACCAGCAGGGTGAGCGCGCTGACCAGCGTGCCGACGTCGGGCAGCCAGCCGTCGATCCGCACGTCGGCGATCGCGCACACCGCCGCGCCGCCGAGCGCCCAGAGCACCGCGTACGGCACGTACGCCTTCGGCGGGTAGCTGCCGGCGACGTAGCGCGACAGCCGCCGGATCAGACCGTCGCCGGGCTGGTGGCCGGGACGCTGCGGACCGTACCGTTCGCCCCGTCCACCTCGATCCACGAGCCGTCCTCGATCAGGGTGGTGGCGTCCGGCACCGCGACCACCGTCGGGATGCCCAACAGTCGGCCCGTGATCGCGGTGTGCGAGAGCAGGGTGCCCCGCTCCACCACCATGCCGCGCGCCACCATCATCAACATCAACCATCCGGGGTCGGTCTCCTTAGCTACGATGATCCGGTCACGGCAGGTCTCCGCCGGTGTCGACGGGTCCAGCACGACCCGCGCCTGCCCTTGCACCACTCCCTTGCTCGACGGCAGCCCCTGCAACCGGACCGGCCCGCCGGCGCCGACCGCGGCGCTGGCGACGGGCGCGGCCTGAGAGGCCGGCATCGGCCGGTTGTACGGGGTCGCGGGGCGGATGCCGAGATCCGGGCCGTCAGCCGCGGCCAGTCGCTCCGCGCGGCGGCGCCGGACGATCGCGCGCAGGTCGGTGTCGACCACCGTCCCGTCGTACGCTCCAAGCACTTCCTCGACGGTGAGGTCGAGCACGTCCAGTCGGTCGTCGAGCTGTCCCGCCTCGGTGAGCAGCGCCCCGAGCCGCCACATGACGTGCCGGGTCAGCCCGTAGAGCTGGCTGCGGCAGTAGCGGGTGTCCTCCCGGGTCCGGACGAAGAAGCGCAGCCCCGCCGCGAGGGTCCGGATGACCAGCCGGCGACCCGCCGAGCGGCAGTTCTGCCGCAGCTCCCGCTCCGCCTCGGCCCGGCTCCCCAGCTCCCGGGCCCGGCTCTCGGCGACGGTCAGGCCGCTCTGCACCAGGGGCCGCAGCATCGTGATGATCATTCCGGGTCGCTGGCGGGGTGAGGCCTCCTCCAGCTTGAGGTCGTGCGGCGCGCGGTCGCCGTACCGGCGCAGATGCTCACGCGCGGCGTCGGCCACCTCCGTGCCGTACCGCCCGTCGGTCACCTCGCGCCAGAGCGCGTCGGCCGCGTCGTCGTCGCAGTGCCGCACCCGTTCGGCGAGTTCCGGGTTCTCGCCGAACAGCTGGGCGAGGGCGATTCCCGACCGCACGCCGAGCACCGAGCGGTTCTCCCGCCCGCCCGTCAGCAGGCCCCCGAGGGTCCGCTGCTCGTCGCCGTCCACCCAGCGGCGCACCAGCGCCGAGGCGAGGGTCGCCGTGCCGAGCATGAAGAAGGTGTTGACCAGGGTCACCCCCCACCGGTGGCCGACCTCGCTCCAGAGCCGGCGGTAGCAGGCGATCAGCTCCTCCGGCGTCCACTCGTCGATGCCGCGGGAGTCGTCGACCAGCGCGTCCCACCACCGGAGGAACCGCCGCACGGAGCCGGGCAGCCGGGCCAGCCGCAGCGCCAGCCCGGGCACGCTGGGCAGCGCCCGCAGCACCTCGGCGCGCGACGGACGGTAGTCCCCGGCCAGCCCCATCGACCGCTCCCACCAGGGGCGGACCAGCACGAAGCCGGGGATCTGGTGGTGCAGGACGAACCAGGCGTCCAGCCGGTAGTAGACCCGCCCGCCCAACAGCCCCACCATGCGGCTGAGGTGGTGTTCGTTGGCCCGCAGGCGGTGTTCCGGCACGCCCATCCGCCGGTACACGTCCCGGAAGATCAGTCGGTAGAACACCCGCGCCTGGGAGTACGTCAGGGCGCCGGACACCCCCGGATAGCTCTCGGTGATGTTGTGGTTGCTCCAGGGCACGGCGTCGTCGTCGGCCGCGTCGGCCAACCCGGGGCGCTCGGGCGAGGAACTCGCGAAGACCACCGGCCGGGCCTGGAGCAGGTGCACGGTGCCGTCGGGGGTGATGGTGCCCTCGATGTCCTGCGGCGGGCCGAAGAACCCCTGCACCCGCGCGGCCAGGTCCGCGACCTGACGGGCCTGCTCGTCGGTGAGCACGGGCGCGGTGGCGAGTTCCGCCGGCACTGGCTGGACCATCGGTCCCGTACCGTCCGCGGCGGGAACGACCATGTCCCTCTTGACCACGGTCTCGGCGCGCACGGCCCCGGTGGCGTTGTCGACGAAGAAGTGGTCCACGTCGGCGCGTTCCTGCACGACCCCCTCGCCGATGCCGTGGGCGGCGGCGACCACGCAGGAGTCCGCCCCGGTACGGGGATCGCGGCTGAACGCCACGAACGAGCGGGTGCCGGGGATCATCCGTTGCACGCCCACCGCCACCCGGGCCGACACGGGAGGAAGGCCACGCCGGGCCCGGTACAGGATCGACTCCGGGTTCAGGCCGGACGCCCAGCAGTCGAGGACCCGCCGCCGGACGTCGGCCGGCGCGACGTACAGGAACGAGTCGGTCAGGCCCGCGAAGGCGTCGTTCACCCCGTCCTCGCCGTTGCCGTCCGCGTCGGCCACCACGCACGCCCGTACCGCCAGCAGGTGGTCCGGGGCGGCGAGCGCGGCCACCGCCGCGTCGAGTTCGGCGGTGACCTCCGCCGGCAGGGTGACCGCCCGGAGCTCGTCGGCGGTCCGCTTCGCCCAGTCCAGCAGCTGGTCCGGATCCGCGTCCGCGTCCGGCGCGGTCGCCATCAGCGCGGCCGTGGCCTCGTCGAAGGCGAGCACCGACAGGCAGCAGAACCCGGGCACCGGGAAGCCGGCCGCGCGGAGCTGCTCCTGCCGGGCGAACTTGTGCCCGACCAGCGTCGGATCGGACAGCCGCGGGTCCCCGGCGTGGATGATCGACATCACCACACCCCCGGCACGAGCCGGGCACGCCCGGTGGCGAACTCCGGGTAGCCCGGCGCCGACCAGAGCACCCGTTCCTCGGTGCGGATCCGCCAGATCAGGCCGCCCAGCAACGCCAGCAGCGCCAGCACGCTGACCGGGCTGAGGAAGTAGAGCACGAAGCCGAGGTTGGCCAGCAGCATTCCGGCGTACGCCGGGTGCCTGACCAGCCGGTACGGCCCGCCGGTCACGATGGGGTGCCGGTCCCGGCGCAGCACGTGGTGGGTGTAGAGGGCCCCGAGGGCCCGGATCGCGGTCAGCCGCAGGGCGATCCCGGCGACGAAGAGCACGATCGGGGGGATCATCCACCACGAGAACCGGGACCATGGCGCGGCCGGCACCATCGCGACCACGACCAGTGTCAGGCGGGCGCAGGCGTAGACCGCCAGGGTGCGGATCTCCGCCGCGGGCTGCGCGGGCTTGCGGAAGGTCACCGGGATCTCGACGCTCAGCCAGATCAGGTATCCGACCGCGAGCAGCCCGGAGATCAGGTGGGACGGCTCCCCTGCCGAGCTGAGGTACCAGACGCCCCGGACGACGAGCACGGTGAACGCGACCACGAAGAGCAGCCGGGTCAGCACGGTGACCGGGTCGATCCCGGCGCGGGGACTGGTGGTGGCTTCGGGCCGGGTCACGCCTGCCCCCCGGTGCTCGCGGTCGGACGCCGGAGCCGGTCGTAGACGGCGGGGGTCGCCACGTAGTAGCGGAAGCCCACGTGCCCACGGGGGGCGCCGTCGACCAGGACCCTGATGGTCAGGCTGAGCCGGCCCCGGGCGGGCGGTTCCGGCGTCCAGTTCAGCTCGATGTCGCCGGACAGGTCGCCGGGCAGGTCCGCGTCCAGGTCGAGGAGGACGAACGTCGCGCCCGGGCGGGACCGGCCAGCCACATGGTTGATCATGGTGGCGAACTGGCGGGCGGCGTCGATGACGAGTTCGATCCGGGCCGGCGCACCAGGGGGACTGGCGAGCGGATGTCCCATCGGCGGCCGGCGGACGGCGACGGAGTGGTTGGCGTCCATCCCGGAGATGAGCACGTTCTCGGGGTGCTGGCGGTGGACCAACGCCGGGTCCGCCGGGGGCACCGGGGAGGACACCCGCGTACGGGGGACCTCGGGTCGGGGCGGCTCTCCGGTCCGGAAACCGACCGTCCCCTCGCAGACGGTGGTCTCGCCCTGGAACGCCCGCAATCCGATGTCGCCGGCGGTGCTGGCGCCGTCGCCACCGCTCGCCGCCAGGTGACCCACGAACGCCACCGAGCGCGCGGGTGCCGGAACGACCGCCTCGAGGCCGACCGGCTCGCCCAGCTCGCAGAAGAGGGGGAAGCGCAGCGAGACGAGCATCTGCCGCCGGGTCCCTTCGATGCCGTCGGCGGACCTGAGCAGCTCGAACAGACCGCAGACGAGTGCCATGCCGGGCAGATGGTCGAGCGGATGGTCGAAGAAGTAGGGGTCGTGCGGGTCGACGACGAGGGCGGCGGACCACCGGTCATGCACAGTCCCGCCCTCCCGCGCCACGCGGCTGACCAGCTCTCCACCGCTCGTCCGGCCGGGTTGAGAGGTCTCGAGATGCTCGGTTCCCAACGACATAGGACCTGCCCTTCGGTCTGATCGAAGACCATGATCCTCAATGGGAGTTCCGCTGTCATCTTCTTTCGGATTGCGCTTTTCCATTGGCGTGGACAGATAGGAACGCGCATACCGGAGTTTGTGGGAATTCCACTTGTCCCGGTCCGCGACATACGACGCGGACCGCGTCGGATGTCCGAGCAAGAGGTGGTTGGGGCGTGTCCCGTCCGGTGGTCGTCCGGCCGACCGAATCGCGTCCTCACCTGGGCGGGGACACCCGCCGGGGCAGGGCGGCCGGGCGCCGGGCCGCCTCGGTCGACGTCGGGATCGGCCCACTTCCGGAGGCTCCCGCAGCCGCCGGAGCGCCCCGAGGCGGCCCGGCGTCGGAAACCGGACACTCGACGGAGCCTCGCGATCGCCACGCCCGTCGGACGTCCAGCAACGAGCCCCAGCGAACTGACCGCGGAACGCGCGACGCCTACGACGTGAGGGCGCCGTCGAGTCCGCCGGGATCATTCGCCCAGCGGAGCACCGCGCCAGCGCCATTCCGGCGACCGGGGGCGTCCCGGCAGCTCGATCCGGCCGGTGGACCACCGCAACGCCGCCCACGGGTCCACCCCGGCCAGTTCCCGCGCCGATTCCGGAAACAGCCGGGCGAGGACCCGGGCACACACGTCACGTGGTGGACGGAGGGCCAGGCCGAGGCCCTGCGCGATGTCGTCGCCGTGCAGCAACGTCTCCGCGCAGCCCATCGCGGCGAAGCCCTCCGGGTCAGCCTGGCCGGTGGGATG
The DNA here is from genome assembly GCF_040640035.1 of Micromonospora sp. NPDC023633. Classification (NCBI taxonomy): domain Bacteria; kingdom Bacillati; phylum Actinomycetota; class Actinomycetes; order Micromonosporales; family Micromonosporaceae; genus Micromonospora; species Micromonospora sp. NPDC023633. The sequence goes on from NZ_JBFABB010000046.1 coordinate 26,730, forward strand.
GTAGGCCCGGACATCCGGGCCGGACGTGCGTACCGTGGCCGCCAGAAGACGGCCAGCCACCTCGACGAACTCCAGAACCTCCGCCGGTGAGGCGTCCTTGTCGGCGTTCGCCACGAAGCACACGAACCGCTTCTCGGGCCGGGCGACGAGCTGGCCCGCGAACGACATCAGGCAGTCACCGACGTGCTCGGCGGCGTGCCAGCAGTCCCACTCCAGGCCGCCTGCCCGCGCGGACCAGTCCAGGCCGGTCGCCGGTCGCAGGCTGGCGACAACGCAGGACACTGCGACATCGAGATCATCGGCGGTGACCGCCACTGTTTCCTCCAGTTCCGCGGCGGACGCCGTGTCCGCCGTAGCCGGTGCACACCTTGCCCGTGGGGTGTGACGAGCCCGCCGTCGTCCGAGAAGCTTGCGGCCGGGACCGCCCCGAGGCCCGCCGGGCGCGGTCACTGCCGCGAGGGCACGCAGCACCGCCCGACGTCAGGTCGTCCCGAGGCTCCGCAGGGGGCACGGTGGCATCTCCGTCGTCGCCCGGGCGCTCGGGGCCCGGTGGGTGGGAGTCCGAGAGGGGAGCTCAGGGCCTACTGACGCAGTTCGAGCGACATCTGCGCGGACAGGGCGCGGAGGAAGGCGGGCGCGTCGAAGACGGCACCGGCGGACGCGACACCGACGGTCCTGGTCCGTCCCGTGAGGATGCGGTGGACGGCCTCCACCGCGAGCGGCGCGCTGACGGCGTAGATGTCCCGGCCGCCCGCCACGGCGCGCCGTTCCGCGCCGCCGGAGCGCACGACGACGTCGACGAGGAAGGTCTGCGCGGACCGCCCGCGATCGTCGGCGGCGGCCGGTGCCGGTGTGTCCGGAGCCGCCAGGTCGCCGGCCGCCTCGACCGTCATGTAGGTGCGGACCTCGGGGATGGCCAGGTGGCTGGGGACGGTGACGACGTCGGCCATGCTGAATTCGCCGATCACGGCCCGGGTCCCCATCGGGTCCGGGAAGGGCCACGTCAGGGTGGGCGGGGCGTCGTCGCGGTACTCCAGCCGCCCGTCGCGGTAGCGGACGCGCCGGCCGTCCCTGCGCTGCCGGGAGACCGTGCCCGCCGCGCGGGTCCCGGGCGTGGGGTGCCAACCGCTCAGCCCGTACGCGACATGCGCCTCGTCGGCCGCCGTCCAGTCGCCCATCGCCGCGGTGACCAGCAGGTCGCCGAGGCCGCCGAAGAAGGCCATCGCGGGAACCACCACGGTCCCCGCGGCGCGGGCGCGCTCCGCGAAGTGCGTGAAGGTGTCGAGATTGGCCTCGATCTCGGCGGCCACGTCCACGTACGGGATGCCGGCGCGCAGTGCCGCCTCGATCACGGGAGCGGCGGTCACGGCGAAGGGCCCGGCACAGTTGACCACCGCAGCCGCGCCGGCCAGCGCGCGGTCGAGCGAGGCCGGGTCGTCGACCGAGGCCGGCCGGGTGTCGAGCCCCGGATGAAGCCCCGCGAGCGCCCGCAGCTTGTCCGCGTCGCGTCCCGAGAGCAGCGGGACGAACCCGCGAGCGCGCAACTCCGCCACCACGAAGCGCCCGGTGTGCCCGTAGGCGCCGAAGACCGCCACCGTCCGATCCGATCCCATCAGCTCTCCCAGCCCCGTGCCCGATTGATCAACTGTGACCATCCTGGCCGTGGTGGCGCACCGACGCGAGTGTCTGGAACGCCATGCCCCGTACAGTTTCGGACATGGGCACCGTCGCGCTGGCCGTCACCGACGGGATGCTGCACTTCGAGCTGTCCCTGGCGTACGAGGTCTTCGGATCCGACCTGACCGGCCTGGCCGACCCCTGGTACCGCCTCACCGTGTGTGGACCGGCCGCGGTGCGGGTGGGCCGGTTCCGGCTGGAGCCCGACTGCGGGCTCGACCAGCTCGCGTACGCCGACACGGTGATCGTCCCCGGCTGGGTCGACGTCGACGAGGACCCGCCCGCCGACCTGGTCGACGCGGTGCGCGCGGCCCACGAGGCGGGCGCGCGGGTGGCCTCCCTGTGCACGGGCGCGTTCGTGCTGGCCGCCGCCGGCCTGCTGGACGGCCGACGGGCGACCACGCACTGGGCGCACACCGAGGCCCTGGCGGCCCGCCATCCCCGGGTGGAGGTCGATCCGGACGTGCTCTACGTGGACGACGGCGACGTGCTCACCTCCGCCGGCAAGGCCGCCGCGATGGACCTGTGCCTGCATCTGGTCCGCCTCGACCACGGCGCGGCGATCGCCAACACGCTCGCCCGCCGCCTGGTCGTGCCCCCGCACCGGGCCGGCGGCCAGGCCCAGTTCGTCACCGCCCCGGTGCCCGCCCGGGACGACCATCCGCTCGCCGCGCTGTTCGCCTGGGCGATCGAACGGCTCGACCACCCGCTGACCGTGGAGGACCTGGCCCGCCAGGCGAACATGAGCTCGCGCAACCTGGGTCGCCACTTCAGGTCGGTGGCCGGCACGACCCCGCTGCGATGGCTGCTGACCCAGCGGATCCGGCACGCCCAGGAGCTGCTGGAGACCACCGGCGACAGCATCGACGCCATCGCGGCGGCCACCGGCATGGGCACCGCCGCGACGCTACGCCGACACTTCAACCGCACCGTCGGCGTGCCCCCGGAAACCTACCGCCGCACCTTCCGCAGTTCGCGGTCCAGCGCTCGATGACGGGCCGCCACCGGGGGCAGCGAGGCTCGACCTGTCCCGCCGCGACGATCCCTCAGGCCTTGTGGAGCCAGAACGTCAGACCCAGCGATTCGTCGCTGAACGCCTCGGCGTCCGCCCACGTGGGCGTACCGGCGGCGTAGTCCGTGGCGAGCACCTCGTCGGCGACCAGCTCGCCGTGCTCGGCGAGCGCCGTCGCGGTGTCGTCCACCGACGCCTGGTAGCGCAGCACGATGCGGTCCGCGACGTCGAGGCCGCTGGTCTTACGGGCCTCCTGGATCTGCCGGATCGCGTCGCGCGCCACCCCGGCGCGCCGCAGCTCGGGCGTGAGCTGTAGGTCGAGTGCCACGGTGGCCCCGCTGTCGGAGGCCACCGCCCAGCCCTCGCGCGGGTTCTCCGTGATGATCACCTCGTCCGGGCCCAGCGTGACGCTCTCGCCACCGACGACGACCGTGGCCGTGCCGGTGCTGCGCAACTCGTCCTTCAGCGCCGCGGCGTCGGCGCCCGCGATCGCCTTGGCGACGGCCTGCACCTCCTTGCCGAACCGCCTGCCCAACGACCGGAAGTTGGCCTTGGCGGTGGTGTCGACGAGCGATCCGCCGGCCGTGACGACCGACGACACCGACCCGACGTTGAGCTCGGCGGCAACCTCGGCGAGCAGTTCCGGAGGCAGGTCGTCGAAGCCCGAGGCAGAGGCCAGCGCGCGCGACAGGGGCTGGCGGACCTTCATCCCCGATTCGGCGCGGGCCGCCCGGCCCAGCTCGACCAGCCGCCGGGCGAGCGCCATCTGCACCGCCAGTTCCGGGTGGACCAGGGAGTCGTCGGCGACCGGGTACGCGGCGAGGTGGACGGACGTCGGCGCGTCCGGTGTCACCGGCACGACCATGTCCTGCCAGACCCGCTCGGTGATGAACGGCGTGATCGGCGCCATCAGCAGCGTCACCGCCGTGAGCGCCTCGTGCAGGGTCGCCAGCGCCGCCCGGTCCCCACGCCAGAACCGGCGGCGGCTGCGCCGCACGTACCAGTTGGACAGGTCGTCGACGAAGGCGGCGAGCAGCTTGCCCGCCTCGTGCGTGTCGAACGCCGCCATCGCCGCGTCCACCCGCTGGATCAGGCTGTGCGTCTCGGACAGCAGCCACCGGTCCAGGAGCGGGCGGTCGGCCGGGCGCGGGTCCGCCGCCGAGGGGGACCAGCCGGCGGTACGGCCGTACAGCGACTGGAAGGCCACCGTGTTCCAGTAGGTCAGGAGGGTCTTGCGCACCACCTCCTGCAGAGCGCCGTGCCCCACCCGACGCGCCGACCAGGGCGATCCGACCGCGGCCATGAACCAGCGCACCGCGTCGGCACCGTGCTGTTCCATCAGCGGGATCGGCTCGAGGATGTTGCCCAGGTGCTTGGACATCTTGCGGCCGTCCTCGGCCAGGATGTGGCCCAGGCAGACCACGTTCTCGTACGCCGACCGGTCGAACACCAGCACGCCGATCGCCATCAGCGTGTAGAACCAGCCCCGGGTCTGGTCGATCGCCTCGGAGATGAACTGCGCCGGGTAGCGGCTCTCGAACAGCTCCCGGTTGCGGTACGGGTAGCCGAACTGGGCGAACGGCATGGCGCCGGAGTCGTACCAGGCGTCGATCACCTCGGGTACCCGGGTCGCGTCGGCGCCGCAGTGGCAGGCGAACGTCACGTCGTCGATGAAGGGCCGGTGCGGATCGAGCTCGGACAGGTCCCGGCCTGCCTTCTCACCCAGCTCGGCCAGCGAGCCGACGCAGGTCAGGTGGCCCTCGGTGCAGCGCCAGACAGGCAGCGGCGTGCCCCAGTAGCGTTGCCGCGACAGCGCCCAGTCGATGTTGTTGACGAGCCAGTCGCCGTACCGGCCGTGCTTGATTGTGGCGGGGTGCCAGGTGGTGCGCTCGTTCTCGCGCAGCAGGGCGTCACGCACCGCAGTGGTCCTGATGTACCAGGAGGGCTGCGCGTAGTAGATCAGCGCGGTGTGGCAGCGCCAGCAGTGCGGATAGCTGTGCTCGTAGGCGGTCTCGCGGAACAGCAGCCCACGGGCGGTCAGGTCGGCGACCAGCGGTGCGTTGGCGGCCTTGAAGAACAGCCCGCCGACGAGCGGCAGGTCCGCCTCGAAGGTGCCGTCGCGGCGCACCGGGTTGATCATCGGCAGTCCGTACGCCCGGCAGCTCGCAAGGTCGTCCGCGCCGAAGGCCGGCGACTGGTGCACCAGACCGGAACCGCTGTCGGTGGTGACGTAGTCCGCCAGGATCACGATGTGCGCGTCCGGTACGTCGACCAGGTCGAACGGCGCCTGGTAGGTCCACCGCTCCAGCTCACGGCCGGTGAAGGACTCCCCCGTGGCCTTCCACCCGTCGCCGAGCAACGGGGCCAGCAGCGGCTCGGCGACCACCAGCTGCTCGGTGCCGTCGGTGGCGACCACGTAGGTCACCTCCGGATGCACGGCGACCGCCACGTTGGAGACCAGCGTCCACGGGGTGGTGGTCCAGACCAGCAGCGACGCCCGCCCGGCCAGTGGCCCCGAGGTCAGCGGGAAACGCACGTACACCGACGGGTCGACGACGGTCTCGTAGCCCTGGGCCAGCTCGTGGTCGGAGAGGGTGGTCTGGTCCTTCGGGCACCACGGCGCCACCCGGAAGTCCTCGACCAGCAGGCCCTTGTCGAAGATCTGCTTCAGCGACCACCACACCGACTCGATGTACTCCGAGTCCATGGTCCGGTAGGCGTCGCCCAGGTCGACCCAGTAGCCCATCCGTCGGGTGAGCTCGGCGAAGGCGTCGGTGTGCCGGGTCACCGACTCGCGGCACCGGGCGTTGAACTCGGCGATGCCGTAGCGCTCGATGTCCTGCTTGCCGTTGAGCCCGAGTTCCTTCTCGACGGCCAGCTCCACCGGCAGGCCGTGGCAGTCCCAGCCGGCCTTGCGTGCGACGTGGAAGCCCTTCATCGTCCGGTACCGCGGGAACATGTCCTTGAAGACCCGCGCCTCGATGTGATGGGCACCGGGCATGCCGTTCGCGGTGGGCGGGCCCTCGTAGAACACCCATTCGGGGCGTCCCTGGGACTGCGCCATGCTGCGCGCGAAGATGCCCTCGTCGTTCCAGAACCGCAGCACCTCGTGGTCGAGGGCGGTCAGGTCGACCTGGTTGGCAACGGGACGGTACATGGCTCCTCCGTCGGACGGTGTCTTGCTCCGGCGAAGGGACGAGGCCGTCGCGGGCCCCGCGGTACCACCCTTCTTGGCCGCGTACGGCCCCCTCATTAGGGTTCGCGGTCGGTTCTACTCGGCCTCGCGGCCTTTCCTCCGACGGCTCCGGGGTGATCTTCCCGTCGCGCACACCCCCGGGCTCACACCATCCCCAGGTCGCTACCGGCTGCGTGCGGCGGTACTCGTCCCCATCTGCGCCTTGCGCTCCCATGCTATCCCATCGGATCGCCCGGACGTCACGACCGAGCGCCCGCGTCGATTCGATGGTGAAGATGTCGTTCGACCGGTACTTCGACACCAGCGGGCTGTTCGGGACGGTGGCGGACGGGACCCGGATGCTGGAGCGGCTGATCGACATCGGGGTGGACGAGGTGGCGTGCCTCATCGACTTCGTCGACGACACCGACGCAGCCCTGGCGGGGCTGGGTCACCTGGCCGAGCTGCGGAGGACCTGGGCCGCCATGACGGCCGGCGAGTGATCGCCGCTCGCCCGGACTCTCCCCGCGGATCAGGGGCGGCCGATCACCTGGAACCACCCATCTGCCTCATCGCGGTCGGGAGATGCGGCTACAGCGTCAGCAGTTCATCCCTCGTGGACGAACGCCGTCACCCGAGCCGGTCGAGGTGCGCGGGGTCGGTGTCGGGTCAGCCGGCATGGCGCCGGTCTTCGACGGTGCCAGTCAGCGCGCCTTCTTCGTCGCCCGCTTGCGGGGTGGCGTCAACACGTCGGCGATCGCGGCGATCGCGGACGGCACCAGGCGGTAGTACGCCCAGACGCCCCGCTTCTCACGCTCGAGCAGGCCGGCCTCGGTGAGGATCCGAAGGTGGTGACTCACGGTGGGCTGGGAGAGACCGAGCGGCGCGGTGAGGTCAGTCACCGACGCCTCGCCCTCCGGCGACGACTGGATCAGGCTGAGCAGTCGCAGCCGGGCCGGGTCGGCGAATGCCTTCAGCACTCCCGCGAGCCGCTCGGCGTCGGCGCGCTTGATCGGCTCGCCAGCAAGGGGCGAGATGGCAGGCGTCGTAGTTTTCGCAGTTCCCACGTCTTGCATCGTTGCAGCAACGCCACCGATAAGCCGGTCAAACGAGGGCTGGATCACGATGGATTCGCCGGAAGGGAACGATACGAGTTGCGGCGCGGCAGCCGGTCCGGCGAGCAACCAACCTCCCACCTCGGGGAAGATCACGGCACATCCCGGGAAAGATGAAGGCCGCTACCAGCTTTTTGGCTGGTAGCGGCCTTGATCAGTTGTGCGCCCGAAGGGACTCGAACCCCTAACCTTCTGATCCGTAGTCAGATGCTCTATCCATTGAGCTACGGGCGCTCGGTGCTTGGCCAGTCTACACACCCGGCTTTCGCGCGGAGACTCCGGGATTCGAACCCGGGAGGGGCTTTAAGACCCCAACCGCATTAGCAGTGCGGCGCCATAGACCAGACTAGGCGAAGTCTCCCTGGTGGCCCTGCAGACCACCGCGCCCGAGGATACAGGGCCTCACCCATCGGGAGCAAAGCGACTTCCCCGGGTCCGCCCCCACCGTCTGGTCGGGAGCGACCGGCCGCCGCCTGGCGCACCCGCGCGCCGAGCCGTCCCGGAGAGGGCCCGTCCTCGCCCCGGCCTCGCCTTTCTCTGCTGTGCGCCGGCGTGATCAGGACTACGCTCCATCGATATGCAGGAGCAGCCGCCGCGCGAGCCGACCCGCCGAGAGCCTGCTGAGGGAGCGCGCCGGCGCTCCCCGAAGGCGACCTTCAGCCCGCCTCCCGCGCCGCCGGAGCCGGCCGAGCCGGAGGATTCCGGGAAGCGACCCCGGCGGGCGAGGCCGGCGCCTGCGGTGCTCTTCCAGCCGCCCTCGGCCGATTCGCCGCTGCCCCGCCAGGCCGACCGCGCGGCCGAACCGGGGCCGCGGAAGCGGCCCGGGCAGCCGGCGGAGACCGGCGGACGTGACGTGCCGCACACCGAGGGCGGCGCGCCCGCGGCGGCCGGGGACCAGCCGGCGTCCGCCTCCGCTGGGGACCCGCCCGCCCCGGACACGGAGACCTCCGGAGGGAGCGCCGCCGCCGCGCGGAAGGTTCCCGCGGTGCGGAAGGCGGCCAAGGGCCGGCCATCCCCGGACACCGGAAGCTCCGGCGGGGACGCCACCCCCGCCCGCAAGGGGCCCGGAAAGCGGGCGGTCGCGAAGAAGGCCACCCCGGCCGCCAGGACCGAGCCCGCCCGAAAGGCCACGCCCGCAGCGAGGACCGCGCCCGCAGGGAGGACCACTCCCGCCCGGAAGGAGGCGCCCGCGAAGAAGGCCACCCCGGCGACGCTCACCCCGGCCCCGGCCCCGGCCCCGGCTCAGGCCCCGGCTCAGGCCGCACCCCTCGACACCGGCACCGGCGTCGGCGTCGAGGCGGCGGGCGCCCCGCTGGCGCGTACGCCGGAAACGGTCCTTCGGCTGGCCGCCGCGCGGTTGCTGGAGCATCCCGCGTTCGCGCCGGAGCTGCTGGCCCTGGCCGCCGTCGAGGCGATCGGGCCGCGTGCCCGCGACTGGGCGCAGCGGCTCCGCGACGCGTACCCCGACGCGGGCGCCGACGGGTTGGCGCGGCTCGCGACCCGGCGGTTCGTCCGGCAGGCCGGGGCAGGCGGGGCGACCGCCGCGCTGGCAGGGCTCTTCGCGCCGCTGGCCGAGCTGGCGGCCGTGCTGTGGGCGCAGGCCAACCTGGTGCTGCACCTGGCGGCGGCGTACGGCCGGGACCCGGCCCATCCGGACCGGGCGGTGGAGCTGCTGGTGCTGACCCGCGTGCACCCGGACGCCGAGAGCGCGCGGGCCGCGTTGGCGGCGGCCCGGTCGGCGGAGGAGCCCGGTGCGGCGGGCTGGCCCCGGGCGGCGGAGGCCGCGTGGCGGCTGGCGGCGCCGCTGGTCGCCCAGGCGGGCGGCTGGTTGGCGCTGCGGCTGGCGTCCCGGCTGCTGCCGGGCGCGGCGGTCCTCGTGGCGGCGTCCGGCGACGCGGCGGCGGCCGAGCGGCTCGCCGCCCGCGCGGTCGCCGCCTACCGGCAGCCGCCGACCGACCGAGCGGGAGCGACCGGCGGGGCGGGACCGGCGGCCGACTAACCGGGAGTGACCGGCGGGGCGGGACCGGCGGCCGGCGGCCGAGGAGCCCTTCGGCGGACCTCTCGGCTCACAGCCAGTCGAACCACTCCTTCGGCAGCAGGGCGTAGCCGACGAAGGCGACGAGGTCGAGCAGCGTGTGCGCGACGACCAGCGGCATGATCCGGCGGGTGCGCAGGTAGAAGAGGCTGAACACGACGCCCATCACCACGTTGCCGAGGAAGGCGCCGAAGCCCTGGTAGAGATGGTAGGAGCCGCGCAGCAGGGCGCTCGTGGCGACGATCGCGCCGATCCGCCACTGGAGCTGGCGCAGCCGGGTGACCAGGTAGCCGACGACGATCACCTCCTCCAGCACCGAGTTCTGCACGGCGGCGAGGATCAGCACCGGCACCGTCCACCAGAGCTCGGGCAGCGCGGCCGGCACCAGCGTGGCGTTGACGCCGAGCTGGGCCGCCGCCCAGAACAGCGCCAGGCCGGGCAGGCCGATCAGCGCGGCCAGGCCGGCGCCGCGGGCCAGGTCCTGACCGGGCCGCCGGGCGTCCAGGCCGAGCGCCCGTGCCGGGTCGCCGGGGTCCCGCGCCAGCAGGTGTACGGCGAGCAGCACCGGCAGCAGCGCGAAGACGATGCCGAGCAGCTGGTACGTCAGGTCCAGCCACGGCCGGGGTGACGCCGAGGTGTTGAGCGCGGCGGTCTGCTTCGACAGCGGCCCGTCGGCGGTCAGCTTCGCCACGATCGACACCGTCGCGTAGACGGCGGACTGGCCGAGCGAGAGGCCGAGCACGAGCAGTGTCTCGGTGCCGAGCATCCGGCGGGTCGCCGGGCGTTCCAGCTCAACGGTCACCGCACCACTCTGCCCGACGGCGACGGTCGCCGGCACCGCCCGAACGAGCCTCACGAGCCGATCGCACATTCTGTGCGACCGGTCGGCACGCTCCGTGGACATTCTATGGGTGCCCGATCCGCCGTCAGGAGAAGGAGCGCGCCCCGTGGACGACTTCGCAAGGCTGCTGAAGGAGAGCTGGACCCTGGTCGAGGAGCACCGGGAGCGGCTGAGCGGTCACTTCTACGCCCGGCTCTTCCTCCTCGATCCCGAGCTGCGCAAGCTCTTCCCGGTGGAGATGACCGGGCAGGGCGACCGGCTCCTGGAGGCGATCGTCACCGCCGCCCAGACGGTGGGCGACCCGGAGAGCTTCGACGAGTACCTGCGCTCGCTGGGCCGGGACCACCGGAAGTACCACGTCGAGGCGGCGCACTACGAGACCATGGGCGTCGCCCTGCTGGACGCGCTGCGCAGCGTCGCCGGCGACGGCTGGAACCTGGAGTACGACCAGGCGTGGCGGGACGCGTACGCGGCGATCTCCGAGAAGATGCTGGCCGGCGCGGCGGCCGACGACAACCCGCCGTTCTGGCACGCGGAGGTGCTGACCCACGAGCGGTACGGCAGGGACACGGCGGTGCTGACCTGCCGGGCGTTGCAGCACCCGCTGCCGTGGCGGGCCGGCCAGTACGTGAGCGTGGAGGTGCCCCGCCACCTTCCCCGGGTGTGGCGCACCTACTCGGTGGCGAACGCCCCGAACGACGACAACCTGCTGGAGTTCCACGTCCGTACGCCCGAGGGCGCCGGCTGGGTGTCCGGGGCGCTGGTCCGCCGGGTGAAGCCCGGCGACCTGCTGCGGGTGGCGGCGCCGATGGGGTCGATGACGCTGGACCGTTCCTCGGAGCGGGACATCCTCTGCGTGGCGGGTGGCGTCGGGCTGGCCCCGATCAAGGCGCTGGTGGAGGAGCTGGCCAGCTACAACCGGACCCGCTGGGTGCACGTCTTCTACGGCGCCCGCACGGCGGCGGACCTGTACGGCCTGCCCGGGCTCCAGGAGCTGGTGGCCGCCCACCCGTGGCTGTCGGTCACTGCGGCGTGCAGCGAGGACCCCGACTTCGACGGCGAGCTGGGTGACGTCTCCGACGTGGTCAGCCGGTACGGCCCGTGGACGGCGCACGACTGCTACGTCTCCGGTTCCGCCCGCATGGTCCGGGCCACCCTCCGGGTCCTCGCCGAGGACGGCGTTCCGCCGGAGCACACCCGCTACGACACCTTCGGCAACCTCTAGAAGCGTTCCTCCCCCCGAACCGGGGCGCGTGCCCCTGCCCCCTGGGGCACGCGCCCCGGTCCCCCCGACGGGCGGACCGGCACCGCCCCGCACGACCACGTCCGCCCGGCCGTCCTTCCCACCCGCGCGGACGTGGTCGTGCCGTCGGGCACGGTGGGTGGAGGTCAGTAGCGCCAGGGACGGCCGGTCTCGCGGTACTCCTCGACCGGGACCAGCGGCACCCCCGGCGCCATCCGGTCGACGTAGAGCCGCCCTTCCAGGTGGTCGATCTCGTGGGCGACGAGCCGGGCCATGCCGAACTCGAACGAGGTGATGATCCGGCTGCCGTCGTACTGGGCGTGCTCCACGTCGAGCCGGAGCGGGCGGGGCACCAGGCCACGGTGGTCGAAGAAGGAGAGGCATCCCTCGTACTGCTCGTCGCTGTCGGGGGAGGCGTCGACGACGCGGGGGTTGAGCAGCACGACGGGGTCGGCCGACCGGTCGGGGGGCCGGACCACCGCCACCGCCCGGTTGAGGCCGAGCTGCGGGGCGGCGATGCCCACCCCCTTGCGGAACGGGTGCAGCTCGTCGAGGCGGACCAGGGTCGCGGCGAGGCGGTCGGCCACGTCCCGGGCCGCCCGTTCCTCGCGGGGCAGGTCGAACGGGCGCGCCGGCTGGCGGAGCAGGTCGGCGCCGCGCTGCACGATGCCGATGCCGCGCATCCGGGCGCTGGGCCGGACCCGCCCGGCCTCCTCCGGCTCGGCCTCCGGCCGGCTGCGGTAGCGCCACTGCAACCGGTACCGCGCGTTGAGCGGGGGGCCCTCGGTCGCCCAGTCGAAGAGCACCCGGTCGCCGTCCTCGTGCCTGGTCACGGGCGTGCGCAGCGGCCCCTCCTCCGCAGAGAGCGAGGTCTCCGCGCCCCATACCTGCGGGTCGAGGGCCGCCGGAAGGTCCAGGCGTACGGCCATCTGCCGGGTGGGCAGCCGGACCGCCCGCTGGAACCAGGGGCCCCACTTGTCGTGCCCGACGCAGTACGCGTACTCGATGGTGGCCCGGTCTCCCGGGTAGAGCGGGAAGCGCCGGTCGGCGTTCTCGAAGAGCAGCCACAGCTCCTTGAAGGCGTCCCGGTCGTGCTTGGCCCGCCAGTGCATCGCCTCCCGCTCGCCCCCCTCCTCCCGGTACGCCCGCAGCCGCAGTTCGGCGAAGGTGAGCGGGTGTTCCCGGTGGTGCAGGTTGGAGCGGCCCGGGTCGTTGGGGTAGCGGTCGACGGCGACGCGCACCAGGTAGCGGGTGACCGGCTCGGTGCCGGCGTTGTACAGCTCGCGCCGGATGACGCAGCGGTAGGCGTCGTCCAGGTGGGTGAGGGTGGCGAGTTCCCGCTCGACGATCAGGCCGGTGCCGGGCGGCATCCACTGCCCGGGCACGGGCGGGTCCCGGTGTGCCCGCTCGGAGCGGGCGTGGCGCAGCTCGTCGTACTCCTTGAAGCGCTGCCAGATGGCGCCGCCGGCCTCCAGCACGGCCTCGGCACGGCGCGCGAAGTCCTCGGTGGGGCGGTGCCGCCGCCCCTCGACGTGGCTGACGTACGACGGGTCGAACCCCATCAGGGTGGCGAGCTGTTTCTTGGACAGCCCCCGCCCCGTGCGGTGCCGGGCGATCTCGGCGGCGAAGGATTCGGCAGCCCGATCGAGCGGTGAGGTCATCAGCTTCCTCGTGGCCGGGAGTATCAGTTTCACGTTCTGTGGCGACGCACACACGGAACTGGCACCTTGCCGACACGAATCTTGACAGAAAGAGATGATTGTCGATACTGGTCGCCCGTTTCCCGCCCCGGGCTCCGGGTAGTACGCCGACGCGACAGAGTGACCGACCCCTCCGGATCCGACACAGGTGAGGCTTCCCTTATCCCGCAAGCTGTGGTTAGGCTAGCCTTACTCTAGGACGGGCGTGCGGCCCGCCGACGGCGATGACGGAGCGGGGTGGGTCCAGTGACAGCGGTGCTGCCGAAGCGGAACGTCGTCGCCGCGCCGCTGGCGCCGGTCACCGCCGCCCTGCGCGCGATGTTCGGCACCGACGACGTGCCCGGCCTCGCGCCCGGCCTGCTGGTGCGCGACGAGTTCGGCTGGCGCCCCGCGACCACCCTGGTCCACGGCACCCTCCTGCCGGAGTTCCTGCGCTCGGCCAGCTCGCGCTGGGGCGGCACCCCGCACGCCTGCGCCGCGTTGGCCTGGAAGTCGTACAGCTACTGGACGGCGCTGCCCGTGGCGCTCGGCTGGGCCTCGGCCCGACGGGTGCCGCTGCTCGACCCGGCCGACGTGCTGATCCACTTCGAGGACCACCGACCGCTGCTCACCATGGGCCTGCGCCGCTCGACCACCGTCGCGGTGCTGCCGAGCGACCCGCTGGCGCTCGCCGGGCTGCCCGAGGTGCGGGTCGTCGCGGACGAGGCGGAACTGCTCCAGGCGCTCCGGGCCTCGCTGCTCGACGCCCACCTGGCCCCGATGGTCGCCGCGATCCAGGCCGAGGTCCGGATCGGCGCGCGCACCCTGCTCGGTTCGGTGGCCTCGGGCATCGCCCACGGCATCCTCCGGGCCGCCGACGGCCTGCCCGGCTCGTCGGTCGAGACGATCGAGACGCTGCTCGGCGCGCTCGACCTCGCCGACCTGGTGGAGCTGGTCCCGGGCCCGAACGGCGAGCCGACCGTGCAGCGGCGCACCTGCTGCCTCGCGTTCACCCTCCCCAAGCCCAAGATCTGCCAGGGCTGCTGCGTCCGCCAGGCCTGACCGGCCCCGGCCTGCGGGCCGCGGCCGTCAGTCGGTGAACGGGCGGACGTCCCAGAGCCAGACCCCTCCGGTGTACGTGGGGCGGATGCCGGTCAGCTCGGTCATGCCCCGGCGCAGCGCGTCGGCCTGCCGGTGCGGCCCGAGGACGACCGCGCCCGCCCGCCAGTACCGCAGGTCCCCGACCGCGTCGACCCGCGCCTGCGGGGTGATCGGCGGCACCGCGCCGGTCCGCCGGATCTCGGCGAAGAACTCGCTGGTGGGGCGGGGCGGCGCGGAGAACAGGGCGACCCGGTCCCGGCCGGGGCGGGTGTCCGGCCCGAGGAAGTAGCCGCGGGCGATGGGCATGTCCAGGCCGGTCCGCGCCGACCAGCGCAGCGGATCGGCGTAGTGGGTGTCGGGCAGCGGCAGGGTCACGATGCTCCGCCCGCCGTCCGCGTACGCCCGCCAGGCGCCCGACGTGACGAAGGCGGGCACGGGGTCCAGCCGGGTGGTGGGCAGCGGGGTCGGCAGGATCGGCAGCAGGGCCATGGCCAGCACCGTGGCGGTGGCGAAGCGGATCTGCGGACGCGCCCGCGGGTGCCGCGCGGCCAGGGCGCGCACGTGGTCCGCCCCGTAGGCGAGCAGCACCCCGACGATCGGGGTGATCGCCAGGGCCCACCGGGTCGGCACCACCGAGTGCAGGACGGGCAGGCTCTCCAACGCCGCCCACGGGCCGGGTATCCCGGTCCCCCTGCCGTTGAGCTGCACCTCCCGCCCGAGGGAGAGCAGGCCGAAGAGGAGCGCGAGGACGGCGAGGCCGCGTACGACGACGTGCCGGCGCAGCCACCAGACCAGGGCGACGACGAGCACCACCAGCGGCCAGCCGAAGAAGGCGTTCTCCTCGGTGGGGTTCTTCGCCAGCCCCTGCGCGCTGCGGGCGTCGCCGGCCAGGGACTCGCGCGAGTACGCCACGAACGACGCGAGGTCCGTCGAGTAGCCCCGGATCAGCCAGGACAGGCCGTTGTAGGCGCCCGGGCCGAAGAACTGGACGTGAAGCGGGTACGCGAGCACCACCAGCGCCACGGCGGCGGCCACCGCCAGGCCCGCGAGGAACGGCCGGGCCCGGCGGCGCAGCTCGGGCCGGCCGAGGGCGAGCGCCCCGACCACCACGCCCAGCCCGATGGCGGTCATCAGCAGCACCTCGAGGTTGATGAAGGCCTGCCAGACGATGACCAGCGCGAGCAGCAACCCGTTGCGCTGCCAGCGTCCCGGCTCGGCGAGCCGCAGGGTGCGCCAGACGATCAGGGGCACCACGTACTGCGAGACGATGTTGGGGTGCGCGTTGGCGTGCGACACCATCGCCGGGGCGTACGCGCAGAACGCCGCGCCGAGCCAGGCGGGCCCGCGGGCCCCGACGACCACCCGGGACAGCAGGAGGTACCAGGCCGTCGCCGTGGCGATCATGCCCAGGGTGAGAAAGAGCAGAAACGAGGCGCGGGTACCGAGCAGGAGCGTGACGGGCGTCATTGGCAGAGATACGGATAATACGGACGTATTTGCCATGAGATTGACGGTCTCCGGCACGTTCATCCGGTCCGACGTGAATGGATCAACAAAATCGGTCACCACGCGCGCGCCGTGCGCCATCATCCACTCGAACTGCGACTGGTCCGTCCGGTTGTCGCGGATGCCGTGCGACGGGCGCAGCCAGAGCCGCGCGGTCACCCAGAAGCCCAGCGCGACGAAACTCGCCACCGCGGCGACGTCCGTCCACCACCCCTTCCAGGGCCGTACGCCCCGGTCGGGCCCGCCCACCGACGCCCCGGGCCCCGAGTCGCCGGCGGGGAGGCCCGATTCAGGAGTAGTCATGACGATTCGTAGAGTAGTCAGGCTATGACGCCGCCGTGACATGTTTCGGGGTACTGGCGTACCATGTGCCGGGTTCGCCGACCGCCGATCACGTGCCCACCCCCGACCGCATTTCGGCCACCACGGGTGCCCCGATTCTTCTGCCGCCAGTGCGGATGATTCACTCTGTCGGTCCAGGCGCGGGTCGAGTTCATATCGTGAGGAATCGACGCATGGCAGAAATCACTGGGGATCAGCGCGTGCAGTCCGAGGTCCTGGAGGGCCTCGCGACGGCGGTGAACCACCGTCGCTGGTTCGTCGAGCTGGCCCTGCCGTACCTCGGTGACAACCCGATCGAGATCGGCAGCGGGCTCGGCGACTATGCGCTGGAGTGGGCGGAGCACCTGCCCCGCTTCACCGCCACCGAGGCCGACCCGGACCGGCTCGTCTCGCTGAAGGAGCGGCTGGCCGACCAGCCGCGCATCGAGGTCCGGCAGATGCTGCTGCCGCACTCCGACCGGGGCGACTACAGCGCCGCCGTGTCGTACAACGTGCTGGAGCACATCGAGGACCACGTGGGCGCGCTGCGCAGCATGCGCGACCTGGTCCGGCCGGGCGGCAACGTCATCATCATCGTGCCGGCGTTCCAGTTCGCGATGAGCCCGGCGGACATCGCCACCGGCCACGTACGCCGCTACACGAAGAAGACCCTGGGCGCCGCGATGACCGACGCGGGCCTGACGGTGGAGAAGATCCACTACGCGAACGCGCTCGGCCTGATCGGCTACTTCATGGCGACCAAGGTCTTCCGGCTGATGCCGAAGGAGGGCCCGATGGTCAAGGTCTACGACACCCTCGTGCTTCCCGCCACCAAGGCGGCGGAACAGCGCGTCCTCCCCCCGTTCGGCCAGTCGGTCTTCGCGGTGGCCCGCGTCCCCTCCTGACCCTTCAGGCCCCGTCCCATCCGCGATCTTGCACTCTCGGCCCCCGTGCTGCGGCGGTCACCGCTTCCGCCGGGGCGACAAGTGCAAGATCGCGGAGAGGTCGGACGGGTTCCGAGTTACTCCTTGACCTGGTAGGTCGGGCGGATCACGGCGCGGGCCAGGGTGTGGAAGGCCAGGTTGAAGCCGACGTAGGCGGGGGTGGCGTCGGGGGTCACGTCGAGGCCCTCCACGTCCAGGGCGTGCACCGCGAAGACGTAGCGGTGCGGCCGGTCGCCGGCCGGTGGGGCGGCGCCGCCGTAGCCCTGGTCGCCGTAGTCGTTGCGGACCGTGAAGGCGCCGCCGAGATCGTCCCCGGCCGCGCCGCGCGGCAGCCGCGTCACGTCGGCCGGTACGTTGACCAGCACCCAGTGCCAGAAGCCGCTGCCCGTCGGCGCGTCCGGGTCGAAGCAGGTCACCACGAAACCCTTGGTCTCGGCCGGGAAGCCGGACCAGGCGAGCTGCGGCGAGACGTTGCCGCCCCCGACGCTGCCGTGGGCGTACGCGGCGTCCATCGGCTCGCCGTTCTGCACGTCCTCGCTGGTCAGGGTGAACGACGGAACGGTCGGCAGCAGCTCGTACGGGTCCGGGGCGATCGGTCGTTCCAAGGTCATCGGGGCGGTCCTTCCGGTGAGCGGTTGTTCCCTCGCCCCTTCTTACCCCGTCGACGCCCGCGATCGAACCGGCAGCGCCGCGCGTCCCGTCCCGACCGTCCACCCCGACGCCTACCTCAACGGCGTACGCACCTCGGATCGCAACCGGGCCAGGACTTCCTCGTCCCCGTCGCTCTCCGGCGCCTCGGCCCAGGCGATGACGTCCACCACTTCCCTGACGGTCAGGCCGAACTCCTGTCGCAGGGCCCTGCCGGCCCAGATGAGGGACCCGGATCCCGCGCCGGCCCTCATGGCGCGCGCAATGTCCGTGATGTCGCCGCCGCCGTCGACGACCCGGCGGAAGATCGGTCCCCACTCCTCCATCGCGGTCATCGACACCTCCGGAAGATCACGACTTCGCCGCCGACACCGTAGCCGCTTACCGCCCGTCGTCGCTCGGGCACGTAGTCTCGCCCGGTGATCGAGATGCCTCTGACCGCTCGGCAATGGCGTCGCCGGGCGGCGGTTGTCGCTGCCGTCGCCTTCGCGGTGGCCTGCATAGGCGCGCCGATCAGGCAGGCGGTGATCGGGGCGGTCGAGGCGGGGCGAGGCGAGAAGACGCCGGCTGCGGCGGTCGAGTCCTACCTTCTGGCTGTCTTCGAACCGGACGACAACCCCGACATCAACCGGTGCCTGTGCAGCGACAATCGAGACGAGTTGTTTCGGGAAGCTCGTGACCTACGCAAACAGGTCGAGCCACATGCCACCTTCGGCGTCAAGGTCGAGACGACGGACTGGCACACCGACGACTCGGACGGCACGGTCTCCGCGATGGTGGACCTCCGGTTCACGGTGATCGACCCGCAGACGGGAGGCGTCACCTTTACCGGCGCCACTCACAGGTGGCGCTTCCAGACGACGGAGGAGCGGGGCATCAGCGGCGGCTGGAAGGTCTGTCGCGTCGACGCCCCGCCGCTGTGCGGCACCTACCTCCGCTGCTGACAGCCCCCCTCGCCACGCCACACGAACCACGGTGACCGGAAAGGCGCGGCATTCGCGGTGGCCGGGAAGCGTTCCCGACTGTGGCGGAGGGTGTGGGATTCGAACCCACGAAGACATCGCTGCCTTACCGGTTTTCAAGACCAGCGCCATCGGCCACTAGGCGAACCCTCCCGGACCACGCCCCCGTGGGGTGCGCGACCGTGCCTAGTCTGCCACGGACCCGCGCCGGGCGAGCGGGCACCGCACCCGCGCTGGCATGATCGGCGGCGTGTGGGAGATCCCGTCGGTGGTGCTGATCAGCGGAATCATGGCCGCCGGAAAGTCCACTGTGGCCGAGGCGCTGGCCCGGCGGCTGCCCCGCGCGGTGCACCTGCGCGGCGACGTGTTCCGGCGGATGGTGGTCAGCGGCCGGGAGGAGATGACCGCCGAGCCGTCGGCGGAGGCGTGGCGGCAGCTGCGGCTGCGCTACGACCTCGCCGCGTCGGCGGCGGACCGGTACGCCGCCGCCGGCTTCACCGTGGTGTTGCAGGACGTGATCCTCGGCGCGGACCTGCCGGCGATGGTCGACCGGATCCGGCACCGGCCGCTGGCGGTCGTGGTGCTCGCGCCGAGCCCCGAGGTCGTCGCCGCCCGCGAGGACGCGCGGGAGAAGAAGGGGTACGGGGACTGGCCGGTCGCCGCGCTGGACGCGGACTTCCGGGCGGAGACGCCCCGGATCGGGCTCTGGCTGGACACCTCCGCACTGACCCCGGCGCAGACGGTGGACGAGATCCTGGCCCGGGCGTGGACCGACGGACGGGTGGGGTAGACACGGAACATGCGCGCGATGACGATCCCGGAGCCCGGCGGACCCGACGCACTGGTCTGGAGCGAGGTGCCCGATCCCGAGCCCGGGCCGGGCGAGGTGGTCGTCGACGTGCGGGCCAGCGCGGTCAACCGGGCCGACCTGCTGCAGCGGCAGGGGCACTATCCGCCGCCGCCGGGCGCGCCCGCGTACCCCGGGCTGGAGTGCTCCGGGGTGATCAGCGCGATCGGCCCCGACGTGACCGGCTGGGAGGTGGGCCGGGAGGTCTGCGCGCTGCTGGCCGGCGGCGGTTACGCGGAGCGGGTGGCGGTGCCGGCCGGGCAACTGCTGCCGGTGCCGGCCGGCGTCGACCTGGTCGACGCGGCGGCGCTGCCCGAGGTCGCCTGCACGGTCTGGTCCAACGTCGTGCAGGTGGGTCGGCTCGGCAAGGGCGAGACGCTGTTGCTGCACGGCGGCGGCAGCGGGATCGGCACCTTCGCGGTCCAGCTCGCGGTCGCGCTCGGCGCCACCGTGGCGGTCACCGCCCGGTCCGGCAAGCACGAACGACTGCGTGAGCTGGGCGCGACGCACACCATCGACTACCGGGAGCAGGACTTCGTCGAGGAGGTCCGGCGGGTCACCGGCGGCCGGGGCGCCGACGTCATCCTCGACATCATGGGTGCCGCCTACCTGCCCCGGAACGTGGCGGCGCTGGCCACGGGCGGCCGGCTGGTGGTGATCGGCATGCAGGGCGGCCGCAAGGGCGAGCTCGATCTCGGGGCGCTGCTGGCCAAGCGGGGCACGATCGCGGCCACCGCGCTACGGTCCCGGCCGCTGGACGAGAAGGCGGAGATCGTCCGCGGCGTCCGCGAACAGGTGTGGCCGCTGGTCGAGTCGGGGGCGGTCCGGCCGGTCGTGGACCGGCGGGTGCCGATGACCGAGGCGGCGCGGGCGCACCGCCTGGTCGAGTCGAGCGACCACGTCGGCAAGGTGCTGCTCACCACCGGCTGAGGCAGGTCCGCCCGTGGGCGGGCTCTCCCCGACGGGAGATGCCCTGGTCAGGGCGTCGGCGTCGGCTCCTCGGCCGCGCGGGGGAGCACGAGGCGGGCGCCGGGGCCCTCGCCGGAGAGCGAGTCGTCGGGGTTGTAGAGGGTGCAACGTTGCAGGGACAGGCAGCCGCAGCCGATGCAGCCGTCGAGGTCGTCGCGGAGCTTGGTCATCAGCCGGATCTTCTCGTTCAGCCGCTCCCGCCAGGTGGCCGAGAGCCGCGCCCAGTCCTCCGCGTTGGGCGTGCGGGACGCCGGCAGGGAGTCCAGCGCCTCCCGGATCTCCTCCAGCGAGATGCCGACCTGCTGGGAGATCCGGACGAACGCCACCCGGCGCAGCTCCGTGCGGGCGTAGCGGCGCTGGTTGCCGCCCGTCCGCTCCGCCCGGATCAGCCCGAGCCGCTCGTAGTAGCGCAACGCCGAGGGCGCCACGCCGCTGCGGCTGGAGAGCTGGCCGATGGTCAGAGACTCGTGCATCACGTCGCCTTGAGTTGAAGTGGACTTCAACTTGCAGGCTAGCGGCATGACCACGACCACCGCCAGCGCGGGCCCGGTCGCCGCGCCACCCCGCGACCCGAGCGCCCCGCCGCCCCGCGACCCGAGCGCCCCGCCGCCCCGTGACCCGACCGCCCCGCCGCTGCCGGGACCCGTCGCGCCGCCGTACGAGCGGATCCGCGCGGGTCGGGAGTTCGGCGCGAACGTCCGCTCCACCGTCGACGTGCTCTGGGTGCTCTACGACCGGGTCCTCCGGGTCACCCCGGAGACCGTCGACGACCCCGGGCGGGACCGTTTCCTGCTCTCCAAGGGGCACGCCGTCGCCGGCTACTACGCCGTGCTCGCCGCGAAGGGGTTCGTCCCCGCCGACTGGCTGGACGACCAGGGCGGGCCTGACAGCCGGCTCGGCGACCACCCCGACCGACTGCTGGTGCCCGGGGTCGAGATCGGCTCCGGCTCGCTGGGCCACGGGCTCGGGCTCGGCGTGGGCACCGCGCTCGGGCTGCGCGCACAGGGCCTGCTGACGCCCCGGGTCCACGTGCTGCTCGGCGACGCCGAGCTGGACGAGGGCTCCAACCACGAGGCGATCGCGTACGCGGGGGCGACCGGGCTGGGCAGCCTGACCGCGATCGTGATCGACAACGGCTCCGCCACGCACGGCTGGCCGGGGGGCGCCGCGGCGCGGTTCACCGTCAACGGCTGGACCGCCACCACCGTCGACGGGCACGACCACGAGGCCCTGCACACCGCCCTGACCGGGCACGACAACCACCGGCCGCACGTCGTCGTCGCGGTCGTCGACCAGGGGGAGTGACCGTGCGGGACCGCTTCATCGACACCACCACCGCGCTGCTGGCGGAGGATCCGCGTACGGCCCTGGTGCTGGCCGACATCTCCGCCGCCGCGTTCGCGCCGGCCGCGTACCGGCACCCGGACCGGGTGCTCAACGTCGGGATCCGGGAGCAGCTCATGGTGGGCGTGGCCGGTGGGCTCGCCCTGACCGGGCTCCGGCCGATCGTGCACAGCTACGCCCCGTTCCTCGTCGAGCGGGCGTACGAGCAGCTCAAGCTCGACCTGGACCACCAGGGCGCGAGCGCGGTGCTGGTCAGCATCGGCGCGTCGTACGACCGGGCGGCCGCCGGCCGGACCCACCTGTCCCCGGCCGACGTCTCCCTGATCGACTCCCTGCACGGCTGGACCGTGCACGTTCCCGGCCACCCCGACGAGGTGCCGGCGCTGCTGCGGGACGCGGTGGCCGGCGAACGCTCGGCGTACCTGCGGCTGTCCACCCTGCACAACGCCCGGCCGTACGGCGGCGACGGGGCGCTGCGGGTGGTCCGGGACGCGGGGCCGGGTGCGCCGCTGCTGGTCGCGGTGGGGCCGGTGCTGGACGCGGCGCTGGCGGCGGTCGCCGGCCTGGGGGTCACGGTGGCCTACACCCACCGGCCGCGGCCGTTCGACACGGCGGGGCTGCGGGCGCTGGCCGGCGACGCGGTGATCCTGGTGGAGCCCTACCTGGTTGGCACGTCGGCCCGGGTGGTGGCGGCGGCCCTGGCCGACCGGCCGCACCGGCTGCTGGCGCTCGGCGTGGGACGCGAGGAGCTGCGCCGCTACGGCTCGGCCGAGGACCACACCCGCTGGCACGGGCTGGACGCCGCCGGGCTGCGCCGCTCGGTCGCCGGGTTCCTGGACCCGGCGCTGGTGCCGGCCGGCCGCTGAGGCACGCCGGACGTCGACGCCCGCCGGCGGCGAGGGGCCGCGCCGGCGGGCGACGCGGGAGGGTCAGCGGGTCGGGGCGCCGGTCCGGCGGCGGGTGCGCTCGCGGCCGAGGATCCAGATCGCCTCGACGCCGTCCTTCCAGGTGATCTTCTTGCCCTCTTCGCGGCCCCGCGCGCGGTAGCTGATCGGCACCTCGTAGGGGCGGATGCGCTGGCGCAGCAGCTTGCCGGTCACCTCGGCCTCCATGCCGAAGCCGCGCGAGCGGATCTCGAGCGAGCGGTAGAGCGCGACCGGCATCAGCTTGAAGCAGGTCTCCAGGTCGCCGATGTAGGAGTTGAACAGGACGTTCGCGGCCATCGTGACGCCCTTGTTGCCCATCACGTACCAGAAGCTGTAGGCGCTGTGGCTGCCGAAGGTGCGGTTGCCGTAGACCACCGTGGCCCGCCCGTCGAGCACCGGGTCGAGCAGCTTGGGGATGTCCTGCGGGTCGTACTCCAGGTCGGCGTCGAGAATGACCATGTAGTCACCCTCGGCGTTGTCGACCGCCGTCTTGATGGCGGCACCCTTGCCGGCGTTGCGCTGGTGGGTGATGACCCGCAGGCGCGCGTCGTCGGCCCGGCCGAGGATCTCGCCGGTGCCGTCCCGGCTGCCGTCGTCGACCACGACCAGCTCGATCTCGCACGGATAGTCGACTGCCAATGCCTGCTTGAGGGCATCCGCGATGCGTTCTTCCTCGTTGTAGACCGGCATGAGGATCGAGAGCTTCACGGGAATCTCCACGGTGGCGACGGCATGTCGGTCCTAGCCTAACCTGGCTGCCAGCGACGCGTTGCTCAGCACTGCGGGCATTGGGCGCGGCGGCCTCAGGTTCATGGTGTTTACTGCCGCCATGTCGGCAGTCGGCTACCCGTTCGCCCTGGCGCCGGTCGCCGCGATCGGACTGCTCGCGGTCACGTTCCGCCCGGTCGCGGCCGGGACGACGGCGGCGCTCCGCCTCGCGCTGGTCCGGGCGGCTCTGGTCACCGGCGCGTACGCGGTGCTCACGGTGGAACTGCTGGGCGCGCTGCGGCTGCTCACCCCGCCGGCGTTCGCCGTGGCCTGGCTGCTGCTCCTCGCCTGCGCGGTCGCCGGCTTCGGCTGGCGACGCCGCCGGGACGCCGAGCGCCGCACGCCCGGGGTCGTCGTCGCGCGCCGCGTGGTCGAGGTCGTCGCCGCGCCGGAGCCGGCGCTGGTCGGCGCGATGGCCG
>NZ_JBFABB010000047.1:0-50081 GCF_040640035.1 Micromonospora sp. NPDC023633
AACTTTCTAGCTCCCTGCGGCGTCCGGTCCTCTCGGATCTCGAAGTCCATCGCACCCCTTGAGCTGGGGTGTTGCAACGACTCCTAGAACCCAAGCAGGCGGGGCGGCCCGTCAGCCGGAGCAGGGTGACGGTGACCGCCCACGCCACGACCAGCGCGACCCCGGCCAGCGGCAGTCCGCGCAGGGCGAGCATCCCGCCGCCCGCCACGAACCAGGCGGCCTGGAACGCGTGCTTGCCGGCCGACGGCAGCGGCACGCGGGCCTTCGGCGAGCCGAGGACACCCCAGAGCGCGGCGAGCAGCAGCGGCACGGCGACGGCGGCGGCCAACCGGACGGGCGGCGCCGCGTCCAGGGTCCAGCCCCACCAGGCGCCGACGGCCAGCACGGCCAACTCCAGCAGGAAGAGCAGCAGCAGGCCCAGGGCCTTCACGGGCGTTCCCCCCGGGGCCAGGACCGGAACGCGCCGTCCAGCGCGGCGACCAGGCTGTCGAAGGAGGCGTCGACGGCGCGGGGCAGGCCGAACCCGCCGGCCGCCTCCAGCGAGACGAACCCGTGCAGGGTGCTGCGCAGCATCCGGGTCGCGTCGAGGGCGTCGTCGCCGTCGAGCCCGTAGCCCCGCAGGGTGGCCCGGATCGCCCCGACGGCCCGTTCCCCGGCGGCGACGTGCTCCGGGTCGGTTGGGTCGGGCACCCGCTGGCTGGCCGGGTAGCGGCCGGGGTGCCGGTGGGCGTACGCCCGGTAGGCGGCGGCGACGGCCCGCAGCGCCTCCCCGTCGGCCCGGCCCGCGACGGCGGCGGTCAGCTCGTCGGCGAGCTCGGCGGTGGCCAGCGCGGAGAGCTTCTGGGCGAGCGCGTCGGCCCCCCGGACGTGCTTGTAGAGGCTGGGCAGCGCGACGCCGAGCCGGCCGGCCAGCGCGGCGAGGGTGAGCCGGTCGGCGCCGACCTCGTCGGCGAGCCGGGCCGCCTCGCGCACCACGCTCCGCTGGTTGAGCCCGATCCTAGGCACCGGTGACCGCCAGGAACTCGGTGAGCTGGGCGGCGGTGCGGGCCGGCTGGTCGGCGTGGGGGTAGTGGCCGGAGTCGTCGATCATCCGCGCCTCGGCGGTGGCGAAGAGCCGGCGGGCCGCCCGCGCCCCGGCGCCCGGGTCGGGGAAGTCCGGGTCCTTCGTGCCCATCAGCACCAGCACCGGCTGCCGGACCTCGCGGGCGCGGGCGGTCCAGTGCGGCTCGGCCGGCGCGAGCACGCCGCGCATCGCCGCCATCCGGCCGGGCTCGCGCAGGTTGGCGACCATCGCCCTGCGGTACGCCGCGTCGTCGGCCGGCCGGTCGCACGGGAAGAGCGTGCGGTGGAACAGCCCGAAGATCCGAGGGCTGCGCAGCACGGCGGTCTGGACCACCCGCGTGACCGGGTTGAGCTTCGGCTCCTCGACGAACGGGGCGACCTGGACGATGCCGTTGACCAGGGCGGGGGCGTCGGCGGCGGCGAAGACCACGGCCGCCGCGCTGGACGAGCTGCCGACCAGGGTGGCCGGCCCGCCGCCCAGGTCGCGGACCACCGCGAGCAGGTCGGCGCCGACCTCCGCCGGGGTGTACGACGGCCAGCCGGCGCTGGACGCGCCGTGCCCCCGGACGTCCACCGACGCCACCCGGTGCCCGGCCGCGACGAGCAGCGGGACCAGGTGGCGGAAGGAGCCACGGTTCTCCCCCACACCGTGCGAGAGGACGACGAGCGGCCCCCGCCCGTGCGCCTCGTAGGCGATCCGTCCGCCGTCCCGCTCCACGTAGCTAACAGTCATAACCGTAAAGCTAAGAGAATTAGCTAACGCCGTCAAGGGCTTGACCTCACGCCGGCTTCAGGTCGCACGGTCCACTCATGCCGCTCGCCCCCGCCGCCGCCCCGCACCTGCGCATCGCCCGACCGAGCCGCGACCTGGCAGCCGCCGAACGCTTCTGGGTCGACGGGCTCGGCCTCGACCTGCTCCGGCGCTCCGCCGCCGAGGCGCCGGGCGAGCACGACCTTGCTCATGGTCGGCCGGCCGGGCGACCACTGGCACCTGGAACTCGTCGGCGGGGAGCAGCCCGCCGTGGGGCCGACCCCGACTCCTGCGGACCTGCTGGTGCTCTACCTCGACGGCCCGGTCGACGACCAGCTGGTCCGGGAACTGGAACGGGCCGGCGGGACGAGGGTCTCCGCCGGCCCGTACTGGGACCGCTGGGGGGTGACGGTGGCCGATCCGGACGGCTACCGCCTGGTGCTGAGCACCTGCGGCTGGTCGAACGGCTGACTCACTTCCTCGACATCACGGCCCGGCCGAGGAACACCAGGTTGGCGGGGCGCTCGGCGAGCCGGCGCATCAGGTAGCCGTACCAGTCCTCGCCGTAGGGCAGGTAGGTCCGCACGGTGTAGCCCTCGCCGGCCAGCCGGGCCTGCTCCTCCGGGCGGATGCCGTAGAGCATCTGGAACTCGAACCGCTCGGGGCCGCGGTCGAACCAGCGGGCCCGGTCCTCCCCGATCGCGATCAGGCGGGGATCGTGGGTGGCCAGCATCGGGTAGCCGTCACCGGACATCAGGATGTTCATGCAGCGTACGTAGGACTTGTCGACCTCGCGCGCGGACTGGTAGGCCACCGACTCCGGCTCCTTGTACGCGCCCTTGCACAGCCGCACCCGGGAACCGGCCGTGGCCAGCTCGCGGCAGTCCGACTCCGTCCGCCGCAGGTACGCCTGGAGCACGGCGCCGGTCGACGGGTGGTCCTTGCGCAGCTTGGCGAGGATGTCCAGGGTCGAGTCGGTGGTGGTGTGGTCCTCCATGTCCAGGGTGACCGTGGTGCCCGCCTCCTCGGCGGCGGCGCAGATCGCCCGCGCGTTGTCGTGGGCGAGCTGCTCGTCGAACATCTGGCCGAGCGCCGACAGCTTGACGCTCACCTCGGCGGCCGGGGTGAGCCCCGCGCCGGAGAGCAGCTTCAGCAGCCCGACGTACTCGTCGCGGGTGGCGGTGGCCTGCTCGGGGGTGACGGTGTCCTCGCCGAGGTTGTCGATGGTGACCGCAAGACCGTCGTCGACGAGTTCGCGGGTCGCGCGCAACGCGTCGTCGGTCTTGGCGCCGGCGACGAACCGGCGGACGAGGTCCCGGGTGAACGGGGCCGTCGCGACGAGCCGCTCGACCTGGGATGACCGGGACGCGGCGAGGATGACGGTACGGAGCATGGATCGAGCCTAACGCCCGCCGGTGGCCCCGCGCGGGGCAGCGGCGCAGCCTCGGTCGTCAGGTCCCAACCGCATCACAGGCACCACCCGCGGGCGGACGGCGGTGGCCCCCATCGGTTACAACCATGACGTGGAACAACGCCCCCGCCGCCGACTCCGGTCGGCCTCCGTGCAGCTCGGCGCGCTCACCGTCCTCGCGCTCACCCTCTCCGGCTGCAACATGTCCTCGGACGACGACGATGACGACTGCGCCCTCGGCCCGGTGGGCGGCGGCGAGACGGTGGCCCTGGCGCTACGCGCGCCCACGGTGACCGCCGGGCGCAGCGCGCCGGAGCCCGCCGCCACGGCGGTGCCCGACCGGGGCGGCTTCGGCACCCACCTCGCCTCCTGCGGCGGCTGAGGTGCGCCGGGAGTCGGTCACCCCCCGCCCGGACTGGGACGCCACCATCCGCTCCCAGGGCCTGGTGTACGTCGACACCGAACTGCCCGACGGCGGCATCATGTCGTACTGGGACGAGACCGCCGCGTACGCGTTCGAGCTGGACGAGGTGCTGCGGCTGGAGGAGGCGACCGAGGAGCTGCACCGGATGTCGGTCGCCGCCGCCGAACACGTCGTCGCGCGCCACCGCTACGCCGAGTTCGGCATCCCGGCCTGGGCGGCCGAGGCAGTGGCCCGGTCGCTGCGCGAGGCGCCGCCCACCCTCTACGGGCGCTTCGACCTCGCCTACGACGGCAGTTGGCCGCCGAAGCTGCTGGAGTACAACGCCGACACCCCGACCGCGCTGGTCGAGGCGAGCATCATCCAGTGGTACTGGCTGGAGCACACCCGGCCGGAGCTGGACCAGTGGAACAGCCTGCACGAGCGCCTGGTCGGCGCGTGGGCGAAGATCGGCGCGGGGCTGCACGACCGCCGGGTGCACGTGGTCTGGTCGAACGAGGAGGAGTCGGGCGAGGACCACATGACCGCCGGCTACCTCGCCGAGACCGCCCGCCAGGCCGGGCTGGAGGTCACGCTCCAGCCGATCCAGGAACTCGGCTGGGACGGCCGGCGCTTCGTCGACGCGGCCGACCAGCCGGTCACCACCTGCTTCAAGCTCTACCCCTGGGAGTGGATGCTCGCCGAGCCGTACGGGCCGCTGGCGCTGGAGCCGGGCACCCCGACGACCTGGATCGAACCGGCGTGGAAGCTGCTGCTGTCGAACAAGGCGCTGCTCGCCGTGCTCTGGGAGCTCCATCCCGGGCACGAACTGCTGCTGCCGGCGTACCTCGACTCGCCGCGCGGCATGACGGAGTACGTGGCCAAGCCGCTGCTCGGCCGGGAGGGCGGCTCGGTGCGGATCGTCACCGGCGACACCGAGATCACCAATCCGGGGATCTACGGCGACGAGGGCTGGTGCTACCAGGAGTTCCGGGCGCTGCCGGAGTTCGCCGGCAACCGGCTGGTGCTGGGCAGCTGGATCGTCGACGGTGAGTCGGCCGGGGTGGGGCTGCGGGAGAGCGCGAGCCTCATCACCGACGGCTACGCGCGGTTCCTGCCGCACTACATCGACGCGCCACGGGCCCCCTGAGTCGTCTACGGTTGTGGGCGTGAACTTCGACGCGTACGCCCGGACCGGCGTTGATCTCGTCAACGCCCGCCTGGACGACCTCGACGACCTGCGGGCCCTCTTCCCCGACGACAACGCGTGGATGCGCGACGAGGTGGCGGAACGGGACCTCGCGACCTTCCGGCGGGCGCAGAAGCGGCTGCGCGACGTCTTCGAGTACGGCACCTCCGGGCGGGACGCCCAGGCGGTGACCGAGCTCAACGCGCTGCTGGAGGCGTTCCCGGTGCAGCCCCGCATCTCCGGGCACGACTCCAGCGACTGGCACATGCACGTAACCAGCCGGGGCGCCTCGGTGAGCGCCGAATATCTGGCCGGCGCGGTCTGGGGGCTGTCGGTCTGGCTCTGCGAGTACGGCAGCGCCCGGTTCGGGGTGTGTGCCGACGAGCGCTGCGGCAACGTCTACCTGGACACCTCGTCCAACTGCTGCCGGCGGTTCTGCTCGGAGCGCTGCGCCACCCGCTCGCACGTGGCCGCCCACCGCGCCCGCAAGCGCGCGGCCATCGGCGAGCAGGCCGGCGTGAACACCAAGGAATCGCTCACCACGGTCGTCTGACGCCCGGCCCGGTCGACGCTCAGGCGTAGACCGGGGACGGCGCGGCGTCCAGGGCGTCGGCCGGGGACGGCGCGGCGCTCAGGCGTCGACCGGGGACGGGGTGCCGAGGTGCTGGCGGGCGAACTCCAACGCCTCCCGCAGGTCGGCCTCCCGCACGGCGCGGCTCTTCGCGCCGCGGGTGGTGACCTCCACGGCGACCGAGCCGGTGAACCCGCGCCCCGCCAGCGAGGAGAGCAGCTCGGCGCAGGGCTGGGTGCCGCGCCCCGGCACCAGGTGCTCGTCGCGGCCCTCGCCGGTGCCGTCGCCGAGGTGCACGTGGGCCAGGTTGGCGCCCATCCGGTCGGCCATCGCCATCGAGTCGGTGTGCGAGGCGGCGCAGTGCGACAGGTCGAGCGTGTAGGAGGCGTAGCCCGTCTCGGTCGGGTCCCAGCCCGGGACGTACGGCACGAACTGCCGCCCCGCCATCCGGACCGGATACATGTTCTCCACCGGGAAGCGCAGGTCCGGGTACTCGGCGGCGATCGCGGCGAGCCCGTCGGCGAAGTTGCGCGCGTAGTCGCGCTGCCAGGTGAACGGCGGGTGCACCACCACGATGGGCGCCCCGAGCGTCGCCGCCAGCTCGGCGGAGCGGCGCAGCCGCTCCCACGGGTCGGGGCTCCACACCCGCTGCGTGACCAGCAGGCAGGGCGCGTGGACCGAGAGCACCGGAACGCCGTAGTGCTCGGCGAGCCCGCGCAGCGCGCCGGCGTCCTGGCTGACGGCGTCGGTCCAGACCATCACCTCGACGCCGTCGTAGCCGAGCGCGGCGGCGAGCTGGAACGCCGCCGCGGTCCGCTCAGGGAAGACCGAGGACGTGGACAGGAGCACGGGGACGCGGGAAGTCACACCATCGAGGGTAGCCGGGGTCGATCGACAGCTCGTGACGAGAGACCGCAAACCGCGCGAATCACACGGGGCCGCCTCTTGTTCGCGACCGCGGGGCTCGCAAGCTCACTCCGCACGCTCACACCGGCCCGAGCTGGTCCAGCCGCCGCAGGATCACGCCCTCGCGCAGCGCCCAGGGGCAGATGTCCAGCGCCTCGACGTCCAGCCGGCGCAGCACGGCCTCGGCGACCACCGCCCCGGCGAGCAGCTGGTGGGCCCGGCCGGCGCTGACCCCCTCCAGCTCGACGAGCTGGGCCGGCGGGATGTGCCGGATGAACGCGAGCACCTGCCGCAGCCCGGCGCGGGTGAGCCGGCGGGGCGCCCACAGGCCCGCGCCGGAGGGCGCCGCACCGGCCAGCCGGGCCAGGGTCCGGAACGTCTTCGAGGTGGCCACCGGCCGTTCCCAGCCCACCGCGGTCATCTGCGCGACGACCGGTTCCAGCAGCCCGTCGACGTACGCCCGCAGCTCGTCGACCGCCTCGGCCGGCGGCGCCACCGCGCTGTCGGGGTCCACCCGGAGCCGGTCGCGGGTGAGCCGGCCGGCGCCGAGCGGCAGGGAGACCGCGACGGCCGGGTCCTCGTCGATGCCGGCCGCGATCTCCAGCGAGCCGCCACCGATGTCCAGCACCAGCAGCCGGCCCGCCGACCAGCCGAACCAGCGCCGCACCGCGAGGAAGGTCAGCCGCGCCTCGTCCGCACCCGGCAGCACCTCCAGGCGTACGTCGGTCTCGTCGCGCACCCGGGCCAGCACCTCGGCGGCGTTGGTGGCGTCGCGCACGGCGGAGGTGGCGAACGCGATCAGGTCCTCGGCGCCCAGCCCGACGGCTGCCGCCTTGGCCATGCCGACCGCCTTGACCAGGCCGTCCGCGCCGGCCTCGGTGAGCGCGCCGTCCGGGCCGATCTGCTCGGCCAGCCGCAGCACGACCTTCTCCGAGTGCGCCGGCCAGGGGTGCGCCCCGTGATGGGCGTCGACCACCAGCAGGTGCACCGTGTTGGAACCGACGTCGAGGACACCCAGTCGCATGCTGAAGACACTAGGGCCAACCGGTTTGCGCGGCTCGGCGGACCGGTGGGGGCACCGGGCGTACGCTGGGCCGGGTGACAGGCCAGATCGAACTCCGCGTGCTGGTGGACGACCCGGACGACCCGCGCAGCCGTGAGGTGCCCCTGGACTTTCCCCGGGAGTGGATCGAGTTCGCCGACCCGGCGGACGACAACCACCTCATCCGGGCCGACCTGACGTGGCTGCTCTCCCGTTGGACGTGCATCTTCGGCCGGGGCTGCCACGGCATCGTCGCCGGCCGGGCCGCCGACGGCTGCTGCTCGCACGGCGCGTTCTTCACCGACGCCGAGGACGAGCAGCGGGTCCGGGCCGCGGTGAAGCGGCTGACCCCGTCGACGTGGCAGCACTTCCGGCGCGGGTTCAAGAACTGGACCGAGAACGACACCATCGACGGCAAGAATTCCGCCCGCCGCACCGCCACCCAGGGCGCGGACGGGCCGTGCGTCTTCCTCAACGACGCCGACTTCCCGGCCGGCGCCGGCTGCGCCCTGCACGCCCAGGCGCTGCGCGACGGGGTGCACCCGCTGGAATACAAGCCGGACGTCTGCTGGCAGCTGCCGATCCGCCGCGACCAGGAGTGGGTCAAGCGGCCGGACAACACGAAGGTGCTGGTCTCCACGCTCGCCGAGTTCGACCGGCGCGGCTGGGGCGCGGGCGGGCACGACCTGGACTGGTGGTGCACCTCCTCCACCGACGCGCACGTCGGCACCGAGCCGATGTACGTCTCCTACGGCCCGGAGCTGACCGCGCTCATCGGCGCCCCCGCGTACGCGAAGTTGGCCGAGGTCTGCGGGGCGCGCGGGCGGCAGGGCCTGGTCGCCCCGCACCCCGCCAACGGCGCCTGACCGACCGACGACGACGGGGCCCACGCGCGGCGCGGGCCCCGTCGTGCGTACGCCGATCAGGGCTCGAACTTGTAGCCCAGACCCCGCACGGTGACGATGAAGCGCGGCGCGGACGGCTCCGGCTCGACCTTGGAGCGCAGCCGCTTGACGTGCACGTCGAGGGTCTTGGTGTCGCCGACGTAGTCGGCCCCCCAGACCCGGTCGATGAGCTGACCCCGGGTGAGCACCCGGCCGGCGTTGCGCAGCAGCAGCTCCAGCAGCTCGAACTCCTTGAGCGGAAGCTGGACGGGGGCGCCGTCGACGGTCACCACGTGCCGCTCGATGTCCATCCGGACCGGGCCGGCGGCCAGCGTCGGCCCGCCCGACTCGGCGGCCTCGGCGCTCTGCCGCCGCAGCACCGCCCGGATCCGGGCGACCAGCTCCCGGGGCGAGTACGGCTTGGTGACGTAGTCGTCGGCGCCGATCTCCAGGCCGACCACCTTGTCGATCTCACTGTCCCGGGCGGTGACCATGATGATCGGCACGTGCGAGCGCTGCCGCAGCTGCCGGCACACCTCGGTGCCGGACATCTCGGGCAGCATCAGGTCGAGCAGCACGATGTCGGCGCCGGTCCGGTCGAACTCGGTGAGGGCGGAGGTCCCCGTCGCGGCGACGGAAACCTCGAAACCCTCCTTGCGGAGCATGTACGACAAGGCGTCGGAGAACGACTCCTCGTCCTCGACCACCAGAACGCGGCTCAACGGAACTTCCTTTCCATGTGCTGTCAGACCTGCCGGAGCTCGGCCGGACCGGCCTCGATCCCAGCGGAGGGCGGTGTCGCCAGGACCTCGTCCGGGGGACGGGTGGGCAGCCGGAGGGTGAACGTCGACCCACCACCAAGAGTGCTCGACACCTCCACCCTTCCGCCATGGTTGCCGGCGATGTGTTTCACGATGGCCAGCCCCAGGCCGGTGCCGCCGGTCGATCGGGACCGGGCCTGGTCGGCCCGGTAGAACCGCTCGAAGATCCGGTCGACGTCGGTCGGGGCGATTCCGATGCCCTGGTCGGCGACGGACACCTCCACGTGTTCGTCGGTGGCGCGGGCGGTGATCCGGACGGTGGTGTCCTCGCCCGAGTAGTTGACGGCGTTCTCCACCAGGTTCGACACGGCCGTGGCGAGCTGGGTGTCGCTGCCGTGGACGGTCAGGCCCCGCTCGGCGTCGACGGTCACCTCGATCCGCCGGGCGGCGGCGGAGGTGCGGGTCCGGTCGATCACCTCGGCGATCACCCAGTCGATCGCGACCGGCTCCGGGGGCGGCTGCGGCTCGGCGCCCTGCAGCCGGGTCAGCTCCAGCAGTTCCTGCACCAGGCGGCCCAGCCGGGTCGACTCGTGCTGGATGCGCTCGGCGAACCGGCGGGCGGCGACCAGGTCCTCGGAGAGGTCGGGCGCGCCCGCCCCGGCCGGCTCGGTGGCGTCCAGCAACGCCTCGGCGAGGAGCTGGAGGGCCCCGATGGGGGTCTTGAGCTCATGGCTGACGTTGGCCACGAAGTCCCGGCGGACGCGGGCCAGCCGGTGCGACTCGGTCACGTCCGACGCCTCGACGGCGATGAAGCCCGCCCCGATCCCCATCGCCCTCAGGTGCACCCCGAGCGGGTTCACCCCGGCGTTGTCGCGGCCCCGCGGCAGGTCCAGCTCGATCTCGCGCCGCACGCCGGTGCGGCGCACCTGCCCGGCGAGCGTACGGATCAGCGGGTGGGCGGCGATCGAGCCCTGGGTGGGGCCGGTGCGGAGCAGCCCCATCGCGCGGGCGGCGGGGTTGACCAGGACGGGCAGGTCGTCCGGGTCGAGCACGACCACGCCGGCCCGCAGCGAGTCGATGGTCCGGCGGCCGATCCCGGACTGCGGATCCTCGGCGATCGGGAGCCTCCCCCTGTTGAAGGGGAAGCCGGACCGGCTCCCCGTCCGCGTGGCGCGCTCGCCCAGCGCCGGGACGAGCCGGGGCAGCAGCAACCCGGCGATCAGCCCGACCGCCAGTGCCACGGCCACCGCGACCGTCACCGCCCATTCCACCCGGCGATCGTAGGGTCATTGTTAACCTGGGAACCCCCGCAAATGGGATGAATCACCTTCACTTCCGGGAAAGTTCACTCCCGCGTCCGGCGTCGTTCACCGAGGTTCACCTCGGGTCCGCCCGTCCGACCTACCGTGGGCGGCGCACCTGCTCCCCGCCGACCTCCGGGCCGGCGACCACCGACCACAGGACGTGACAATGCGCGACGAGTTCCGGGCTGACCTGCAGATCGTCAGCCAGCTGCTGGTGGACATGGCGGAGGGGGTCCGGGCCGCGATGCGGCAGGCCACCCGCGCCCTGCTCACCGCGGACCGCCGGGCGGCCGAGACGGTGATCGAGCGGGACGCCGAGATCGACGAGCTCTACCGGCACGTCGAGGAGCGGGTCTGCGACCTGCTCGCCCGGCAGGCCCCGGTCGCCTCCGACCTGCGCGCGATGATCACCGCGCTGCACGTCGCGGCCGACCTGGAGCGGATGGGCGACCTGGCCGACCACGTCGCCAAGACCGCCCTGCGCCGGCACCCCTCGCCGGCCGTGCCGGCGGAACTGCGGCCGACCTTCACCGACATGGCCGCCATCGCCGACCGGATGGCCATCAAGATCGGCTCGGTGCTCGCCAAGCCCGACGCGGACCTCGCCGCCGAGCTGGACGGTGACGACGACGCCATGGACGACCTGCACCGGAGCCTGTTCGGGCTGCTGCTCGGCGAGGACTGGCCGTACGGGGTGGAGACCGCCATCGACGCCACCCTGCTCGGCCGCTTCTACGAGCGCTTCGCCGACCACGCCGTCAACGCCGGCGAACACGTGGTCTACCTGATCACCGGGCAGACCGCCCCCACCCCGAACTGAGGTACGGCCGAGGGCCCCTTCCCCACTCGTCGCGTGGGGAAGGGGCCCTCGTCGTGGCTACGTCAGCGGCCCTGGTTGGCCACCGCGGCGGCAGCCGCCTTGGCGGCGGCCGGGTCCAGGTACGTGCCGCCCAGGGTGAGCGGGCGCAGCTGCGGGTCCAGGTCGTAGCGCAGCGGGATGCCGGTGGGGATGTTGAGCTTGGCGATCGCGGAGTCGGAGATCTGGTCCAGGTGCTTGACCAGGGCGCGCAACGAGTTGCCGTGCGCGGCCACCAGCACCGTCCGGCCGGCCAGGATGTCCGGCACGATCGAGTCGTACCAGTACGGCAGCATCCGCTCGACGACGTCCTTGAGACACTCGGTGCGCGGCATCAGCTCGCTCGGCAGCAGCGCGTAACGCGGGTCGCCGACCTGTGAGAACTCGTCGTCGTCGGCGATCGGCGGCGGCGGGGTGTCGTACGAGCGGCGCCAGAGCATGAACTGCTCCTCGCCGTACTCCTCCAGGGTCTGCTTCTTGTTCTTGCCCTGGAGGGCGCCGTAGTGCCGCTCGTTGAGCCGCCACGACCGGCGCACGGCGATCCAGTGCCGGTCGGCGGCGTTGAGCGCCAGCTCGGCGGTGCGGATCGCGCGGCGCATCACGCTGGTGTGCACCACGTCAGGCAGCAGGTCGTGCTCGCGCAGCAGCTCGCCGCCGCGGCGCGCCTCGTTCTCGCCCTTCTCGGTCAGGTCGACGTCGACCCAGCCGGTGAAGAGGTTCTTGGCGTTCCAGTCGCTCTCGCCGTGCCGCAGCAGGACCAGCGTCCCGACGGTGGGCCCCTCGCTAGCAGTCATGCCGATCATCCTGCCGCACGGCGTCGGACGACGCGCGGGCGGTGGTCGTGACGACCACCACGTGGAAAAGGCGCTGCCCGGCCATCCGGCCTGGCACTAGGTTGTAAGGCGCAATAATCAGGGCGGTCATTACGGGGCGGGGGCACCGACGTGCGGACGATGCGGGGTTGGTTCCGGGACACCACCGGCGGCCTGCCGGTCACCTTCTGGTACCTGTGGGCCGGCACGCTGATCAACCGGCTCGGCTCGTTCGTCCTGGTCTTCCTCGCCATCTACCTGACGCAGGAGCGCGGTTTCTCCCCGTCGCAGGCGGGGCTGGTGCTCGGCCTGTGGGGTGTCGGCGGCGCGCTCGGCACCACCGCCGGCGGCACGCTGAGCGACCGCTGGGGCCGCCGGCCCACCCTGCTCACCGCGCACCTCGGCGCGGCCGCCATGATGCTCGCGCTCGGCTTCGCCCGGGAACTGTGGGCCGTGGCGCTCGGCGCCCTGCTGCTCGGCATGTTCGCCGAGGCGGCCCGGCCCGCGTTCGGCGCGATGGTGATCGACGTGGTGCCGGAGAAGGACCGGCTGCGTGCCTTCTCGCTGAACTACTGGGCGATCAACCTCGGCTTCGCCAGCGCGGCGATCCTCGCCGGCCTCGCGGCCGAGGCCGGCTACCTGCTGCTCTTCGTGGTCGACGCGACCACCACCGTGATCACCGCACTGATCATCTTCGCCAAGGTGGGCGAGACCCGGCGGGCCCCCACCGGCGCGGTCGCCCACAAGGGCGGCGGCGCGCCGATCGGGGCGCTGCGCACCATCCTGCGCGACCGGGTCTTCCTCGGCTTCGTGACGCTCAACCTCTTCGCCGCGCTGGTCTTCCTCCAGCACATCTCGATGCTGCCGATCGCGATGGGCGACTCCGGCCTCAGCCCCGCCACCTACGGCTCGGTGATCGCGCTCAACGGGGTGCTGATCGTCATCGGCCAGCTCTTCGTGCCCCGGCTGATCAGGGGCCGGAGCCGGTCGCACGTGCTCGCCCTGGCGTCCGTGGTGATGGGCGTCGGGTTCGGGCTCACCGCCTTCGCCGACACCGCCTGGTTCTACGGCCTGACCGTGCTGGTCTGGACGGTCGGCGAGATGCTCAACTCGCCGTCCAACGCCACCCTGATCGCCGAGCTCTCCCCCGCCGAGCTGCGCGGCCGCTACCAGGGCGTCTTCTCCCTCTCCTGGCAGGGAGCGGCCGCGGTCGCGCCGGTCCTCGGCGGCCTGGTCCGGGAGCAGGCCGGCAACGCCCAGCTCTGGCTCGGCTGCGCCGTCATCGGCGGGCTGATGGCGCTCGCGCACCTGATCTCCGGCCCGACCCGGGAGCGCCGGGCCGCGACCCTGCGGACGGCCACCGGTCCCGTCGTGCCGGTGGTGGCGATCCAGCCGCCCGCCCCGGAGGCGGCCGAGGCGGCGGCGACGGCCCCCGCCGAGCCGGTGGATCCGGCGCGGGACGACGGCCTGCCGGACAGGGGCCCGGGGCGGGCGGCGGAGCCGACCGGAGCCCGGTGACCAGCGACACGCTGGCGCGGCAGCCCTCGGCTTCCTACCGTCGAGGACGCTTCGGTTAGGTAACAAAACTGTCGGGAGGACGGGTGCGGGCCCTGCGCCGCTGGCTGGACGACACCGCGGGCGGGCTTCCCGCCACCTTCTGGTACCTCTGGGCCGGCCTGCTGATCAACCGGGCCGGCGCCTTCGCGATGCTCTTCCTGTCGCTCTACCTGACCGAGGCGCGGGGCGCGAGCGAGGCGCTCACCGGCACGGTCGTCGGGGCGTACGGGCTGGGCGGGGCGGCCGGCGTGCTGCTCGGCGGGGTGCTGGCCGACCGGTGGGGGCGGCGGTCCACCCTGCTCGCCGCCCACCTGGTCACCGCCGGGCTGATGGTCGGGCTGGCCTTCAGCCGGCACCTGGCGATGATCGCGGCGCTCGCCGCCCTGGTCGGGGTGACGCACTCGATGCCCAGCCCCGCCTTCGTGGCGGCGATCGTCGACGTGGTGCCCGAACGGCGTCGCTCCCGGGCCTTCAACCTCCAGTTCTGGGCGTTCAACCTGGGCATGGCCGTGGCCTCGCTGCTGGCCGGCCTGCTCGCCGAGGCGAGCTTCGTCGCGCTCTTCCTGGTCGACGCCGCCGCCACCCTGCTCGCGGCGGGCGTCATCGCCTGGAAGGTCCCGGAGACGCTCCCCCGTCGCCAGGCCGGCCCCGCGCCGATCACGGACACCCTCCGTTCGGACCGGCCGGACGGTGTCCGAGGTCCTCGGTCGGGACCGGTCGGCGGCAGAGCGGTGACGTCGCGGCGGGCGGGGCGGTCTCGGCAGCCGGGGCTGCACACCGCGCTGACCGACCGCACCTTCCTCACCTTCGTGGGCCTGACCTTCGTGCTGGCCGTGCTGACCATGCAGACGTCGACGATCATGCCTTTGGCGATGCGGTCGGACGGCCTGCGCCCGTCGGCGTACGGGGCGGTGGTGGCCCTCGGCGGGGTGCTGATCGTGCTCGGGCAGCTCTTCGTGCCGCGGCTGATCGAGCGGCACCGCAGGGACCGCGTCCTGGCCGTCTCCACCGCGCTGCTGGCGTTCGGCTTCGCCGCCCTCGCGTTCGCCGACGACGTGGCGGTCTACCTGGCCGCGGCGGTGGTCTGGACGGTCGGCCAGATGCTCGCCGCGCCGCCCAACGCGCAGATCAACGCCGACCTCGCCCCACTGGAGCTGCGGGCCCGCTACCAGTCCGTGTTCTACCTGGCGTTCCCGGCGGCGTCGTTCGTGGCGCCCACCCTCGGCGGGGTGAGCCTGCAGTACCTCGGGGACCGGCACTGGCT
Source organism: Micromonospora sp. NPDC023633 (assembly GCF_040640035.1). Classification (NCBI taxonomy): domain Bacteria; kingdom Bacillati; phylum Actinomycetota; class Actinomycetes; order Micromonosporales; family Micromonosporaceae; genus Micromonospora; species Micromonospora sp. NPDC023633. Next base: position 14,771 of record NZ_JBFABB010000047.1, read on the forward strand.
CATCGTCGGCGGGCTGGGACTGCTGGCCGCCGGCTGCCACCTGCTGGCCGGCCCACCCCGCGAACGCCGCGTCGCCGCACTCCGCCAACTCTCCACCCCGACCCCGACCCCGACCCCGACCCCGACCCCCACCCCCGCCTCCGCCTCCGTGCGTTGATCATGAGGTTGGCGGCGGTCCAGGAGATCCAGACCGCCGCCAACCTCATGATCGACGCGGTTGGGAGCCGGCGGGAGCCGGGCGGGGCCGGACAGCAGAACGCCCATCGCGACTCGTGATCGCGATGGGCGTTCGCACCGTATGACCGGCGGCGGCGGGCGAAGCCCACCCCCGTAGGCGTCGCCCGCTCGCGCCGCCGGTCCAAACAGGTGGCCACCGTCCCCCAACGGTGTTGTTCCACCCGTCCCCTGCGCCTCGCTCGGTGCACGGATCTGATCGATCCACCGCTCCCCCGAACGGTTCCAAGCGTGGCGCGGTGCAATAAAGTTAGTTCGCCCGGGATTACGAAGACAACCTGGATGGGCTGTCTCGCCGGTCACAGCTCCGTCGTCGAACCGGAGTGCCCCCGCCTCGGGCCTCGGTCATGGCCAACAGGGCTTACCCGTCGACCATTCCCCCAAACACGTCAGGCGTCCTCACGATCTGGCGATTCCGTACGGAAGAAGTTGCTCGGCCGGCCGTCCCGGAGCTGCTCCTGGTAGATCAGGTTCAGCTTCCGCTCGTCGAAGGTGCGGAACCACTCGTCCCAGCTGATCTCGCGTACCCGGCTGCTCTCCCGGTAACCCGGCATGTTGAAGGTGAGCACGCCGGCCCGCCCCTCCCGCTCGGTGCCCGCGATCGTCGCCGGCCTGGCGCCGCGCTCGCCCGCCCAGCGCCGGATCACGTCGTGGTTGGTGGTGACCAGGCTGCGGCCGGGGCGCTCCGGCCGGTCGGCGGTGGACGAGATGAGCTGCGAGGAACGCACCGACCGCGAGGTACTCCGCCCGGTCCGGACCCCGGTCGCCGTACCGCCGCGCGTCGTCCCCGCCCGCGACGGCGCCGCCGCGGACGTGCGGGCCGACGTGGACTTCCGGGCCGCCGACGTGGACTTCTTCGCCGGAGCCGCCTTCGCGGCGGCCTTCCTGGCCGGTGGCTTCTTCTCGGCCGCTCTCTTCTCGGCCGCCTTCTTCGCCGCCGCCTTCTTCGCCGGGGCGCTCTTGTTCGCCGCCTGCGCCCGGCCCGGGGCGGCCTTGCCCGCCGCCCGGCCCGACGCCGCCTTCTTCGTGGCGGCTGCCCGCCCGGCCGACGCCCGCGTCCCCGTCGCCCGGCCGGCGGGCCCGGTGCTGCGACGCGCGGCACCACCCGAGGGACGCTCCGCCCGCAGGGTCTTCGCCAGCGTCTTCACCAGTTCCGGCTTGCGCAGGGCGGAGATGCCGGAGACCCCGCGCTTGCGGAGCTGTCCCCGGATCTCGTCCACCTTCATCCGGGAGATCTCGGACTCGGAGATCGTCGGGGTGTTCGGGGTCTGGTTGCCCGCCTGCCGTTTCGTCCTGGTCGCAGTCCCGCCGCGACCTGAGCTGTTCCGCTGAGCCATGGGACGCTCACGCTCCTCGACAGTTGGTCCTCGGCGCGCGGCCGGTCCCAGTGCCGCACCGCGCGGTGCGGCATACCCGTCAGGACCGGTCCGAACCTCCGACCGGGGCACCTGTGCCCGCCTCCTTGGCGGCGGCACCCCGACTGCCCGGTCCCGGCGGCACCGGACCGCCCGGCGGGCCAGCGGTGCCTACTGCCCGGCGATCGCCGTGGTGCCCTGCTGCCCGGGCCCGCCACCGCCCGGGGACGGCTCGAAGAGGTGCGCGAACGCCGCGAGGTTGGCGGTGGACTCGCCCCGCTTGACCCGCCACTCCCACTCCCGCCGGATCGAGCTGCCGAAGCCGATCTCCAGCATGGTGTCGAAGGACTCGTCGGCGTACGTCAGCACCGCGCCCAGCAGCCGGTCCAGCTCGTCGGCGTCGATCCCGGCGGGGTTGACGCGACCGGTCAGGTAGACGTCGCCGACCGCGTCGACGGAGAACGAGACGCCGTACATGCGGGCGTTGCGCTGCAACAGCCAGGCCCACAGCTCCTCGCGCCGTTCGTCCGGCTGGCGCATCACGAACGCCTCGATCCGCAGCGCGTGCTCCCCGACGATCAGGTTGCAGACCGTCTTCAGCTTGTGGGTGCCCGGCAGCGTGACCGCGTACGAGCCCGGGCCGGTCGACTCCCAGGCCAGCTCCCGCTCGTCGCAGACCGACTCGATCAGCGCCGCAAGATCGCTCTTCCCGCTCATCGGATCCACTCTACGGCCGCCACCGCCCCGGCACCCGGTGGCGACGGCCGGCGCGACCGGTCACCAGGAGCAGGACATCGCCGGGCCGCCGGCCAGCTCGGAGGCGAGTCGGGCCCGGTGCGCGGCGATCGCGTCGCCGTAGACGGCGAGCAGTCCGGAGGCGGTGCGGTGCCAGGAGAAGTTACGGGCGTGCCGCGCGGCGCCCCGGGCCAGTTCGGCGCGGTGGCGCCGGTCCGGCAGCAGGCGTCCGAGCGTACGGGCCCAGTCGGCCGGGTCGTGGCCGTCGATCAGCACGCCGCTGACCTCGTCCCGCACGGCGGTCACCAGGCCGCCGACGGCGGCGGCCACCACCGGCGTACCGCAGGCCTGTGCCTCCAGCGCGACCAGGCCGAAGGACTCGTTGTACGACGGCACCGCGACCAGGTCCGCCGCCCGGTACAGGGCGGGCAGGTCGTCACCGGTCTGCGGGGGCAGGAAACGCACCCGGTCGGCGACGCCGAGCGTGGCGGCCAGCTCCATCAGGGCGGTCGGCCGGTCCAGCCCGCTGCCGCTGGGGCCCCCGCAGATCACCACGGTCACCTCGTCGGCGAGCACCGGGTCGTGCTCGCGCAGCGCGGCCACCGCGCGGATGAGCACGTCCGGGGCCTTCAGCGGCTGGATGCGGCCGACGAAGGCCACCACGTAACCGGTGGCGGGCAGCCCGAGCCGGCGACGGGCGGCCGCCGCGACGCGATCGCGGTTCCCCGGCGCCGGGCGGAACCTCTCCAGGTCCACGCCGGGCTCGACCACCGCGACCCGGGCCGGATCGGCGTCGTACCGGTCGATCAGGTCACGGGCCTCGACCGTCGTGTTCGCGATCAGCCGGTCGGCCTCGGCGACCACCTGCTCCTCGCCGATGACGCGGGCCTTCGGCTCGGGCCGGTCCCCGGCGGCGAGCTGGGCGTTCTTGACCTTCGCGAGCGTGTGCGCGGTGTGCACCAGCGGCACCCCCCAGCGCTCCTTGGCCAGCCAGCCGACCTGCCCGGAGAGCCAGTAGTGGGAGTGGATCAGGTCGTAGTGGCCGGGCGGCCGGGAGGCCTCGGCGCGGAGCACGCCGGCGGTGAAGGCGCAGAGCTGCCCCGGGAGCTCCTCCTTGGTGAGCCCGCCCAGGGGGCCGGAGGTGACGTGCCGGACGTGCACGCCCGGCGCCGTCTCGACGATCGGGGGGAGGTCGCGGGAGGTGGCCCGGGTGAAGATCTCCACCTCGACGTCCGCCTCGGCCAACCGCCGGGCGACCTCCAGGATGTAGACGTTCATCCCGCCGGCGTCGCCGGTGCCCGGCTGGTGCAGGGGTGAGGTGTGCACCGAGAGCGTCGCGATCCGCCGGGGGCGGGGCCACGGGCGCGCACCGCGCTGACGACCCACACCGGTGTGCAACTCCGCCACGTCCGCTCCCCTTTGTCACGGTTGATGCCGTCCGCACGCCCGGCGCCCCTTCGGACAACGTCCCCGGCGAATGTCATCTTCCCCATCGGGCACTCGTAATGCGCCGGGACGGCGCCCGGGCGTGACGGACCTCATCACCGCGCCGCCGGCAGCCACCCCGGCCGCCCGGGGGAGAATGACCGGATGACCCCTGTCGCCGTTGTCACCGGAGCGTCCAGCGGGATCGGGGCGGCCACCGCCCGCCGGCTCGCCGCCGAGGGATTCCACGTCCTCGCCGCCGCGCGGCGTACCGACCGGTTGGCCGCCCTGGTGGCCGAGATCGAGTCCGCGGGGGGCGCGGCCACCGCCGTGGCCTGCGACGTCACCTCCGACGAGTCGGTGGCCGGCCTGGCCGGGGCGGCGGCGGCCCTGGGCCCGGTCACCCTCCTGGTCAACAACGCCGGCGGCGCGCGCGGCCTGGACCCGGTCGAGTCCGGTTCGGTCGGCGACTGGCAGTGGATGTACGACGTCAACGTGCTCGGCACGCTGCGCGTCACCCAGGCGCTACTGCCCGCGCTGGAGGCGTCCGGGGCCGGCACCATCGTGGTCGTCTCCTCGACCGCCGGCTTCACCGTTTACGAGGGCGGGGGCGGCTACGCCGCCGCGAAGCACGCGCAGACGGCGATCGCCGGCACGCTGCGGCTGGAACTCTGCGGTCGACCGGTGCGCGTGATCGAGATCGACCCCGGCATGGTCAGGACCGACGAGTTCGGGCTGGTCCGCTTCGCGGGGGACACCGAGCGGGCGGCGGCGGTCTACGCCGGGGTCGCCGAGCCGCTGGTCGCCGAGGACGTCGCCGACTGCATCGCCTGGTGCGCGACACGCCCGCAGCACGTCAACGTGGACCGCCTCGTCGTACGCCCGCTGGCCCAGGCCGCCCAGCACAAGGTGCACCGGGTCGGCTGAGCCGGCCCGGACGGTCGCGGACGATGGCGGGCACGGCGCGGCACCGGCCGCTCGGCGTGGTGACCCGGGGGACGACGAACCCCAACCGGCTCCGCCGGGTGGACAACTGGATCGTCGAGACCTGCGGGGAGGCGCTGCGCGAGGCGGCCGACCCGCTGGTGGTGGACCTCGGCTACGGCGCCAGCCCCGTGACCGCCGTCGAACTGCGCGCCCGGCTGGCCACCGCGGTCCGCCCCGACGTGCGGGTCGTCGGGCTGGAGATCGATCCGGTACGCGTCGCCGCCGCCCAGCCGTCCGCCGACCCGCCCCGGCTCACCTTCGCCCGGGGTGGGTTCGAGCTGGCCGGGCTGCGGCCCGCCCTGGTCCGCGCGTTCAACGTCCTGCGCCAGTACGACGAGCGCGAGGTCGCCGACGCCTGGCGCACCGTGACCGCCGGGCTGGCCCCGGGCGGGCTGCTGGTCGAGGGCACCTGCGACGAGTTGGGGCGGCTCGGCGGCTGGCTGCTGATCGACGCCGACGGCCCCCGTACGCTCACCCTGGCCGCGAAGCTCACCACCCTGGGCACCCCGGCGGAGCTGGCCGAACGGCTGCCCAAGGCGCTGATCCACCACAACGTCCCCGGCGAGCGGATCCACGACCTGATCCGCGCGCTCGACGACGCCTGGCGGGCCGCCGCCGGCTACGCCCCGTACGGCCCCCGCCAACGCTGGCTGCGCGCGGTGCCCGCCGTACGCGAGGCGGGCTGGCCGGTCCTCGACGGCCCCCGCCGCTGGCGCCACGGCGAACTCACCGTCCCCTGGCCCGCCATCTCCCCCACCTGACCCACCTGCCCCACTGCGGCGATCGTGCAGTCGTGGTGGGCGTTTCGGGGCATCACGCGGCTTTCGCACCCCACCAGAAGTGCATGATCGACGCGTGCCCCGGGGGTGGCGGGTCAGATGGTGCAGTTGATGAGGATGGGTTCGGGGTGCAGGGTGACGCCGAAGCGGTGGTGGACGCCGTCGCGGATCTCCCGGGCCAGCTCGACCAGGGACGCGGTGCTGGCGGTGCCGCTGCGGTTGGTCAGGGCGAGGGTGTGCTTGCTGGAGATGGCGACGCCCTCCGGCCCCGGGTGGCCCTTGCCGAAGCCGGCCTTGTCGATCAGCCAGGCCGCGCTGACCTTCACCACGTCACCCGCGCCGGGCCAGGCGGGCGGCTCGCCGACGTCGGCGGCGCGCTCCCGCAGCAGCTCGTACGCGGCGACGTCGAGCACCGGGTTGGTGAAGAACGAGCCGACCGACCGGGTGTCCGGGTCGGTCGCGTCGAGCACCATGCCCTTGCCGGCGCGCAGCCGCAGGACCGTGGCCCGGGCGTCGGCCAGCGGCACCCGGTCCCCCACCTGCACGCCGAGCGCCCGGGCCAGTTCCGCGTAGCGCACGGGGCCGGACAGCGGCGAGCGGGCGAGCCGGAAGTCGACGGAGAGCACCACCCAGCGGTCGCTGTACTTGAAGATGCTGGACCGGTACGCGAAGCCGCAGTCGGCGGCGGCGATCCGCCCGACGGTCCCCTCGACCCGGTCGTGGACCTCGACGCCGGTGATGGTCTCCGCGACCTCCTGCCCGTACGCGCCGACGTTCTGGATGGGGGTGGCGCCGGTCGAGCCGGGGATGCCGGAGAGACACTCCAGGCCGGACCACCCGTTGGCCACGGTGGTGGCGACCAGGTCGTCCCAGGGCTCGCCGGCCTCGACGCGCACGGTGACGGTGTCGGCGTCCTCGGCGACCACCCGCAGGCCCCGGGAGCGCACCAGGACCACGGTGCCGGGGAAGCCGGCGTCCCCGATCACGACGTTGCTGCCCCCGGCGAGGAGCAGGACCTGCTCGCCCCGTTCGGCGGCCTCCCGCACCGCCCGTACGATGCCGTCGGCGTCGGTGCCGGCGACGACGCGTCCGGCCGGGCCGCCCAGGCGCAACGTGGTGTATCGCGCCAGGTCGCACCTCGTGGGGTGTTCGGTTCCGGTTGTCGGCTGGGCGTAGACGTCTGACACGCCTTTCACCCTAGGCTGAGGGGTAGCCGCGGCGCCCACTGGTGGCCCGGTCACCCCCGGGAGGATTGGCGATGAGCAGACTGCATGGCACGAAGGACTTCTGGTTGGGAGCGCTCCGGGCGGAGGGCCCGGCGTTCGCCGCAGCCGTGGCCGAGGCCCCGCCGGAGACACCGGTGCTCTCCTGTCCCGGCTGGACGGTCGCCGACCTGACGCTGCACCTCACCTCCATCTACCGCTGGGTGCACTCGTTCGCCGGATCGGGCGCGGCCACCCCGCCGCCGGGGAGGTCGAAGCCGATCGAGCCGGAGCCGGGCGTCGCCCCGCTCCAGCTCTGGCAGCAGGCGTACGACCAGCTGATGACCCTCTTCGACGGCCTCGACCCGGAGGCCCCGGCGTGGAACTGGGCGCCGCAGCCGAAGAAGGCGGGCTTCTGGCCGCGCCGGATGGCGCACGAGACCGCGGTGCACCGCTGGGACGCCCAGCTCGCCATCGCGGCGGGCGAGCCGGTCGAGGCGAAGCTCGCCGCCGACGGGGTGAGCGAGATCCTGGACACCTGGCTGCCGGCCGGCCGGCGCCGCACCGCCGGCCAGTGGCACGGGGTGGTGCAGCTCTCCGCCGTCGACGCCGGCCAGGAGTGGTTCCTGCGGCTGCGCGGCGAGGGCGTGGCCCTGCTCGACACCGCCACCATCTTCGACCACGACGACCACCACGCCCGGGCGCAGGTCAGCGGCACCGCGAGCGACCTGCTGCTGGCGCTCTGGGGCCGGGTCGGCCTCGACACGCTGGACGTGGCGGGCGACCGCGCCCTGCTGGAGGGCCTGCGCGTCGGCTGACCCATCGCCGCGCGGAGCCGGGCCCCGAGGGCTTCGCGCAGTCCCACCGCACGTTCCAGGAGAGTGGCCGCCCGGCACGGGGCGGCCACTCTCCTCGCGTCCGGCCCCTCGGCAACCATCGGAGAGCGCTCTCTTGACACCGGCGGAAGCAACCACCACCCTGACGTGAGAGCGCTCTCTCAGCTCTGCTCCACCACCTGCCTCACCACCTGCCTCACCACCTCAGACGACCTGAGAGGGGTCCGACCGAAATGGGTGTCTTTCCGCGCCGCCGCCTGGCGGCGGTGGCCCTCGTCGCCGCCACCGCGCTTTTCGCCACCGCCGGCTGCGCCGGCGACGAACCCGCCGACGACGGCAAGATCACGTTGACCGTGGACGTGTTCAGCCAGTTCGGCTACGAAGAGCTCTACAAGGAGTACATGGCCAGCCACCCGAACGTGAAGATCGTCGAGCGTGGCACGGGCACCAACCTCGACGACTACTCGCCGAAGCTGACCCAGTGGCTCGCCGCCGGCAAGGGCGCGGGCGACGTCGTCGCCATCGAAGAGGGGTTGATGGTCGAGTACAAGGCCAACCCCGACAACTTCGTCAACCTGCTCGACCACGGCGGGGCCGAGCTCCAGGGCAACTTCCTGGAGTGGAAGTGGAAGGGCGGGATGACCCAGGACGGCAAGCTGATCGGCCTGGGCACCGACGTCGGCGGCATGGCGATGTGCTACCGCAAGGACCTCTTCGCCAAGGCCGGCCTGCCCACCGACCGCGAGGCGGTCTCGAAGCTCTGGCCGACCTGGCAGGAGTACATCAAGGTCGGCGAGCAGTTCAAGGCGAAGAACACCGGCGCCGCGTTCCTGGACGCCGCGACCAACATCTTCAACACGATCGTGCTCCAGACGGCCGGCAACGCGCAGGGCTACCACTACTACGACACCAGCGGCAACCTGGTGGTGGATAGCAACCCGGCCGTCCGGCAGGCCTGGGACACCACCATGGACATCGTCGACTCCGGCCTCTCCGGCAAGTACGGCTCCTGGTCCGAGGAGTGGGTGTCGGCCTTCAAGCAGGCCAAGTTCGCCACCATCGCCTGCCCGGCCTGGATGACCGGCGTCATCGAGGGCAACGCCGGCGCCGAGGCCAAGGGCAAGTGGGACATCGCCCGGGTGCCCGGCAACGGCGGCAACTGGGGCGGGTCGTGGCTCGCCGTGCCGGCCCAGAGCAAGCACCGCGCCGAGGCGATCGAGCTGGCCAAGTTCCTGACCAGCGCCAAGGGCCAGATCGGGGCGTTCAAGGCCAAGGGCCCGCTGCCCTCCTCGCCGCAGGCGCTGGCCGACCCGGCGATCGTCGACGCCAAGAACGCGTACTTCTCCGACGCCCCCGTCGGGCAGATCTTCGGCGAGGGCGCCAAGACCCTGAAGCCCGTCTACATGGGGCCGAAGAACCAGGCCGTCCGCACCGAGGTCGAGAACGCCGTCCGGACGGTGGAGCTGGGCCAGCGCAACCCCGAACAGGGCTGGACGGACGCGGTCAACAACGCGAAGAAGGCCGCCGCCAAGTAGCCCGAGCCGGAGTGCGGGTGGGAGGGCGCCGGGGGCGCCGGTCCCGCCCGCACCCGGGAAAGGAGTCCTCCGGGCATGACAGTCCAGCTCGACGCGCGCCCGCCGGTCGCACCGGCGCCCCGCACCGGCCGGCGTACACCGGCGATGCGGTTCAGCCGCCTCGACACGAAGTACTCGCCCTACCTGTTCATCGCCCCGTTCTTCGTGCTCTTCGGGGTGTTCGGGGCGTACCCGCTGATCTACACCTTCTGGGTCTCCCTGCACGACTGGGACCTGCTCGGCAGCAACCACCCGTTCGTCGGGCTGCAGAACTACAGCCAACTGCTGGCGGACGCCGACTTCTGGCACGCCGTCGTCAACACCCTCGGCATCTTCGTCATCTCCACCGTCCCGCAGCTGTTGGCCGCGCTCTGGCTGGCCAACCTGCTCAACCGGCAACTGCGGGCCCGGACCACGTTCCGGATGGCGGTGCTGATCCCGAACATCACCTCGACCGCCGCCGTCGCGATCGTCTTCGGGGTGCTCTTCGGCCGCGAGTTCGGCATGGTCAACTGGCTGCTCGACCTGGTCGGGATCGACGCGATCGAGTGGAAGTCGAACCGGTTCGCGTCCTGGGTGGCCATCTCCGCCATGGTCGACTGGCGGTGGACCGGCTACAACGCGCTGATCTTCCTGGCCGCGATGCAGGCCATCCCGCGCGACCTCTACGAGTCGGCCGCCATCGACGGGGCCGGCCGGGCCCGGCAGTTCTGGTCGATCACCGTGCCGCTGCTCAAGCCGACGATCATCTTCACCGTCATCATCTCCACCATCGGCGGGCTCCAGCTCTTCACCGAGCCCCGGCTGTTCCACTCCGGGACCAACCCGATCCGGGGCGGAACGCTGCGGGAGTCGCAGACCGTGACCATGTACATGTTCGAGAACGCCTTCGCGCCCCACTACAACTTCGGGTACGGCTCGGCCGTGGCGTGGCTGCTCTTCGCGCTGATCGCGGTCGTCGCGGCGATCAACGTGCTGCTCCTGCGCCGGCTCGGCGGCGCGAAGCCCCCGAAGGAGGACGCGAAGTCGAAGGAGGGAGCGCGATGACCCGCCTCTGGGCCGCCAGCCGGCTCACCTACGCCGCGCTGATCGCCGCCGGGATCCTGTCGATCTTCCCGATCTACTGGATGTTCGTGGTGGCGAGCCGCTCCAACGACGCGATGGGCCAGCTGCCGCCCCCGGTCACCCCCGGCGGCAACTTCGGCGCGAACGTGTCCCGGCTGCTGAGCAACACCGACGCGTACTTCGTCGCCGGCCTGGTCAACTCGGCGATCGTGGCGACCACGGTCACCGTCTCGGTGGTCTTCTTCTCCACGCTGGCCGGGTTCGCCTTCGCCAAGTTGCGGTTCCGGGGGCGCAACGCCCTGCTCATGGTGATCATCGCGACGATGATGGTGCCCACCCAGCTCGGCGTCATCCCGCTCTACCTGCTGATGACGAAGCTGAACTGGAACGACCGGCTGCCGGCGGTGATCGTGCCGGCCCTGGTCACCGGCTTCGGGGTGTTCATGATGCGGCAGTACGCGGGCCAGGCGGTCAGCAACGAGCTGATCGAGGCGGCCCGGGTCGACGGGTGCAACACCGCGCGGATCTACTGGAACGTCGTACTGCCGGCGCTGCGCCCGGCCGCCGCCGTGCTGGGGCTGCTCACGTTCATGACCACCTGGAACGACTTCCTCTGGCCGTACGCTGTCCTCAACGATCCGGAGAACCCGACCGTGCAGCTGGCCCTGCGCACCCTGTCCGACGGGTACTACACGGACATGTCCCAGGTGTTCACGGGAACGGCCATCGCCACCCTCCCGCTGTTGCTGGTCTTCGTCCTGTTCGGCCGCCAGATCATCGGCGGCATCATGGAAGGTGCGGTCAAGGCGTGAGCACTCTGCGATTCCCCGACAACTTCGTCTGGGGTGCGGCCACCGCCGCGTACCAGATCGAGGGCGCGGCCACCGACGACGGTCGCGGCCCGTCGATCTGGGACACCTTCAGCCGTACGCCGGGCAAGGTCCACCACGGCCACACCGGCGACGTGGCCTGCGACCACTACCACCGGTACGCCGACGACGTGGCGCTGATGGCGGAGCTGGGGCTGCGGGCGTACCGCTTCTCGGTGGCCTGGCCCCGGATCCAGCCGGACGGCACCGGCCCGGTCAACCCGCGCGGCCTGGACTTCTACGACCGGCTGACCGACGCGCTGCTGGCCCGGGGCATCGACCCGATCGTCACGCTCTACCACTGGGACCTGCCGCAGGCCCTCCAGGACCGGGGCGGCTGGACCAACCGGGAGACCGCGGAGCACTTCGCCACGTACGCCACGGCGGTGCACACCCGCCTCGGCGACCGGATCCGCACCTGGACCACCCTCAACGAGCCGTGGTGCTCGGCCTACCTCGGCTACGGCAACGGGGTGCACGCCCCCGGCGAGCAGGACCCGGGTGCGGCCTTCGCCGCCGTACACCACCTGCTGCTCGCACACGGCCTGGCGGCCCGCGCGCTGCGCGCGGCCGGCGCGCAGACCGTCGGGATCACGGTCAACCCGGCCGACGTGCGCGCGGCCGACCCGGAAAGCGCGGCCGACGCGGCGGCGGTCCGCCTGGTCGACGGCCTGCACAACCGGATCTTCCTCGACCCCCTGCTGCGGGCGGCCTACCCCGACGACGTGCTGGAGCACGTGGCCCGCATCGTCGAGCCGACGTTCGTCCGGGACGGCGACGAGAAGCTGATCGCCGCCCCGATCGACCTGCTCGGCGTCAACTACTACGCCCCCACCTACGTCGCCGGCCGACCGGACGGCGCGGGCGGCGGCGCCTACCCGGGCACCGACGGCGCGGTGGAGTTCCTCCCGCCGACCGGGCCGCTGACGGACATGGGCTGGATGATCGAGCCGGCCGGGCTGACCCGGCTGCTGGAACGGATCGCCACGGACTACCCCGGCGTGCCGCTGATGGTCACCGAGAACGGCGCGGCGTTCCCCGACAAGGCCGACGCCGACGGCGCCGGGCAGGTGGTGGACGCGGACCGCATCGCCTACCTCGACGGGCACCTGCGCGCCGCGCACGAGGCGATCGCCCGGGGAGTGGACCTGCGGGGCTATCTCGTATGGTCGTTGTTGGACAACTTCGAGTGGGCCGAGGGCTACCGTCGACGGTTCGGGATCATCCACGTCGACTACCTGACGCAGCGACGCACACCGAAGTCCAGCGCCCGGTGGTACCAGGAGGTGATCTCCCGGAACGGGCTGTGACGAGGGTGGTAACGGGGATGACGACGGCGCAGCGGCCGACACTGGAGGCGGTGGCCCGGCGGGCGGGTGTCTCGCGGGCAACCGTGTCGCGGGTGGTGAACGGCTCCAAGACGGTCGCCGAGCCGATCCAGGAGGCGGTCCGCCGGGCGGTTGCCGAGCTGGGGTACGTGCCGAACCTGGCCGCCCGCAGCCTGGTCACCCAGCGGACCGACTCGATCGCCCTCGTGCTTCCGGAGGCCGCCACCCGCGTCTTCTCCGACGACCAGGTCTTCCCCGGGATCATCCGGGGCGCGGCGCAGGAGCTGGAGGCGGCCGACAAGCAGCTCGTGCTGATGCTGGCCGGCTCGCCCGCCGGGCACGACCGGGTCGAGCGCTACACGACCGGGCGGCACGTCGACGGGGTCCTCTTCGCCTCGCTGCACGGCGAGGACCCGCTGCCCGGCCGGCTCGCCCGGCTGGGCATCCCGGTCGTGTGCAGCGGTCGCCCGCTCGACGGCGCCGACGTGCCCTACGTCGACGTCGACCACGTCGGCGGGGTGACCACGGCGGTGCGGCACCTGGTGGCCACCGGTCGCCGCCGGATCGCCACCATCGCCGGCCCGCAGGACATGGTGGCCGGCATCGAGCGGCTCGCCGGCTACCGGAACACGGTCGCCGAGGCCGGCCTGCCGGAGCTGGTGGCGACCGGCGACTTCACCCGCGAGTCCGGGGCGACGGCGATGCGGCAGCTCCTCGCCGAGCACCCCGACCTGGACGCGGTCTTCGCCGCCTCCGACCTGATGGCGCACGCCGCCCTGCGGGCGCTGCGCGAGGCGGGGCGACGGGTGCCGGACGACGTGGCGGTGATCGGCTTCGACGACATCGAGACGGCGGCCTACACCGAGCCGCCGCTGACCACCGTCCGCCAGCCCATCGTGCAGCTGGGCCGGCAGATGACCCGGCTGCTGCTGCGGCTGGCCGCCGGCGAGGCGATCGAGCCGGCCGTGGTGCTCCCCACCGAACTGGTGATCCGCGAGTCGGCCTGACCGGTCGGCGAATATCCGGTCGAGTCGCCCGGGGCCCGGCGGTAGCGTCGCCGCCGTGACCCCACCAACCCAGCTGGTCCGCGTACCCGCCCTCTCCGACGTCGCCGAGTACGCGTACGCGGCCACGGTCGAGCCGCCGGCCCGGCTCATCCACACCGCCGGCGCCTGCCCGCTCGACGCCGAGGGACGGACCGTCGCGCCCGGCGACCCGGTGGGCCAGGCCCGGCAGGTGATGGCCAACCTGGAGACCGCCCTCGCGGCGGCCGGGGCCCGACTCACCGACGTCGTCAAGACCACCGTGTACGTGGCGTCGTCCCGCCAGGCCGACCTCGTGGCGGTGTGGGAGGTGGTCCGGGACGCGTTCGGCGACCACGAGCCGCCCAGCACCCTGCTCGGGGTGGCCGTGCTCGGCTACGACGACCAACTCGTCGAGGTCGAGGCCGTCGCCGCCGTACGCGAGGAGGACTGACGTGCGGATCCGGACCGCCCGCCCCGACGACGCGCCCGCCGTGGTGGCGATGCGCGCGATCGTGCACCCCTACCTGGTACGCGGCGTCGAGTCGACCCGGCAGATGATCGCCCAGCCCCCGCCCGGGGAGGACTGGACCGCGTACGTCGCCGAGGTCGACGACACCGTGGTCGGCTGGGTGTCGGCGTACCGCAACGACCGGACCTCGGAGCCCGACGTCGGCGAGATCTCCACGCTGCACGTCCACCCGGAGCACCGGGGCCGGGGCGCCGGCACCGCGCTGCTGGCCGCCGCGCTGGGGCACCTGCGCGAGATCGGGGCGCGCCGGGTGCGCACCTGGGCGCTGCCGGAGTCGCTGCCGTTCGCCCGCCGGCACGGGTTCACGCCGAGCCGGGAGCTGCGCTACTCGGCCCTCGACCTGCGGCCGGCCCCGCCGATGCCGGAGCCGCCGCCGGGCGTACGGCTGCTTCCGCTGACCGACGTCGACCCACGTCGGGTCTACCTCGCCGAGGTGGCGGCGGCGGCCGACGAGCCGGAGGACGTGCCCGGCGACTCGATCAGCTACGAGAGCTGGCGCTACGAGGTCTGGGACAACCTGGGCCTGGACCGCGCGGCCAGCACTGCGGCGGAGGCCGGCGGCGAGGTGGTGGCCTTCAGCCTCGTCAAGCGGGACGGCGACCGGATGTGGTCGGACTACACCGGCACGGTGCCGGCGCACCGGGGGCGTGGGCTCGCGCGCCTGGTCAAGGCGGCGGCGCTGCACCGCGCCGCCGCCAACGGCGTACGCGTCGCCTACACCTCGAACGACGAGGCGAACGCGCCGATGCTGGCGGTCAACGTCCGGCTCGGCTACCGCCCGGTCGGATCGAGCTGGTCCTGCCTGCGCGAGCTGTCCTGACGACGGTCCCGGTCGGCGGACCACGCGGCGGCGCGGCGTCAGCCGGCGTCGTACACCCGTTGCGCGACCGCCCGGGTGTCGGCGCCGAAGAGCACCAGCCGGGCCTCGGTGACGTGCGCCGGGGTGGCCGACCGGAGCACCGACAGGGCCTGCCGGACGGCATCCTCGACCGGCCAGCCGTAGACGCCGGCCGAGACCAGCGGGAAAGCCACGGTGGCCGCGCTCAGCTCGTCGGCGATCCGCAGGCTGTTCGCGTAGCAGTCGCGCAGCAGCGCCGAGCGGTCCTCGGCGGCCGACCAGACCGGCCCGACCGTGTGCACCACCCAGCGCGCCGGCAGGTTCCCCGCGGTGGTCGCCACCGCCTGACCGGTCGGCAGGCCGCGGCCGTACCGGGAGGCGCGCAGCGCCCGGCACTCGTCGAGGATGGCCGGACCGCCCCGCCGGTGGATGGCGCCGTCCACTCCCCCGCCGCCGAGCAGCGACGAGTTGGCGGCGTTGACGATGACGTCCACCCGCTGGGTCGTAATGTCCCCCTCGACCAGGGTGATCTCCACGTCAGCCCTCCACCGTGGACTGGCCGAGCGACCGGCGGGCCAGCAGGGTCGCCCCGGCGACGGCGGCCGGCATGACGAGCACCGCGCCGAGCGGGATCAGGAAGCAGACGAAGACCGCCACCCCGAAGCCGAGCGTGGTCGGCCGGTCCGCCTTGAGGTGTGCCCGCCGGTCCGGCAGCCGCATCCCGCGCCGGTAGAAGGGGGCCCCCACCAGCTCCACGGCGAGCAGCCAGCCGCCGACCGCCGCCCCGATCACCGGTACCACGGTCTGACCGACCACCGGGATGAAGCCGGCGGCGAAGAGCGGGATGCCGAAGAGGATCGACAGGCCCACCAGCCGCAGCGAGTCGGCGACGCTGCGCCGCAGCGACGACCAGAACGGCACGTCGACCGCGCCGGGCGTACCGCCGAGGCGCTCCTCGACCCGTTCCGAGATCTTCTCGTAGAACGGGTCGCCGATGACCAGGGTGACGGCGGTGAAGCTGACCACCGCGAGCAGGCCCCCGAGGCCGAGGAAGGCCAGCCCGGCGACCACCCGGACGAGGCTGCGCGAGGTGGTCGACCAGTCGTCGGCGAACGGGGTGACCAGCGCGGCCAGGTCCTCGACGAAGTACGCCAGGGTGGCGAACGCGGTCACGAAGATCGCGCCCGAGATCAACGCCGGAATGACGCCGAGCAGCATCAGCCCGGGGCTGCGGACGTAGAGACCGAGGCCGCGCAGGAGCAGGCCCACGCCGGTGAAGAACCGGCCGGCGGCGCCGGTCACGGGCGCGGCGATGCGGGGTGCGTTCACGACCGCAGAGCCTAGTGGGCACGGCCGGCCTGCGCCGGCGAGCGGGCGCCGGGCAGGATGGACGGGTGCGGGCGGCCCGGTTGATCTCGTTGGTTCTGCTGCTCCAGGCGCGGGAGACGATGACCGCGGCGGAGCTGGCGCGGGAGCTGGAGGTCTCCGAGCGGACCGTCTACCGGGACGTGCTGGCGCTCTCCGCCGCCGGGGTGCCGGTCTACGCCGACCGGGGTCGCGCCGGCGGCTACCGGCTGCTCGGCGGCTACCGGACCCGGCTGACCGGGCTGACCCGGGACGAGGCGGAGGCGCTCTTCCTGGCCGGGCTGCCCGGACCGGCGGGCGACATGGGGCTCGCCGACGCGGTGGCCTCGGCCGAGCTGAAGGTGCTGGCCGCGCTGCCGCCCACGCTCCGGGACGCCCCGGCCCGCACCGGACAGCGGTTCCACCTGGACGTGCCGGGCTGGTTCCGGGAGGTGGGGCCGCCGCCGTGGCTGACCGAACTGGCCGGCGCGGTCTGGCGCGACCGGGTGGTCGAGCTGCGCTACCGGCGCGGCGACCGCGAGGTGACGCGCACCGTGCGGCCGTACGGGCTGGTGCTCAAGAACGGCGTCTGGTACCTGGTGGGCCGGGTCGGCGACAACGTGCGCACCTACCGGGTGGACCGGGTCACGGGCGTCCAGCTGGGCCCGGAGACCTTCGACCGGGACGAGGACTTCGACCTGGCCGGGCACTGGCGGGAGCAGGCCGAGGCGTTCCACCGGGGCGTGCTGCGGGAGCGGGCCACCGTCCGGCTCAGCCCCGCCGGCCTGCGCCAGCTCCGGCACCTGGCGGACGCCCCCTTCGCGTACGACGAGGCGGTCGCCGCCGCCGACGGCCCCGACGGGCAGGGCTGGTTTTTGACCCGGCTGCCCGTCGAGTCCGTCGACGTCGCGTACCACCAGTTGCTCGGGCTGGGCCCGGAGGTGGAGGTGCTCGACCCGCCGGAGCTGCGGGCACGGCTGGCCGAGGCGGCCGAGCGGATGGCCCGCCGCTACGCCGGGCCGCAGCCCGGGCGCGAGCGCGAGCGCGAGCCGCAGCCCCAGCCCGCGCCCGCGCCGGGCCCCGGGTCGGGTCAGCGGTAGCCGGTGTCGTCGGCCGGCAGGCCTGGCTCCACCACCTCCGTGTTGTAGCGCGCCCAGTGCGGCCGGGTGCCGTCCAGGTCCGTGAAGCCGTACACCTGGGCCAGCCCGCCGCTGTCGAGCGACTCGCCGTTCCAGCGGGCCCGGTCCGGGTCGGCGGCCAGGGCGGCCACCGCGCGCCCCACGAAGGCCGGCGTCTCCGACATGACGAAGTGCGGTTCCTTGGCCGCGCCGTCGCGCCAGTTCTCCTCGGTGACGCCGTAGTGCTCCAGCATCGCCTCGGACCGCAGCCAGCCCGGGGTGAGCGCGACGGCGGTGCAGCCGTGCGGCTTCAGCTCGTGCGCCCAGCAGAAGGCGAGCCGGTTCACGGAGACCTTGGCCAGGTCGTAGAAGACCGAGAGGCGGTAGTTGGCGTCGTTGTGCTCCCGCGTGCCGTCGCCGATCTCCACCACCAGACCGCCGGGTCGGCGGATCAGCAACGGCAGCGCGAAGTGGCTGGTGACGATGTGCGTGTCGATCGCCAGGCGCAGGCTGCGGAAGCCGGCCTCAAGCGGCTGCTCCCAGACCGGCTTCTCCCAGGTGGTCAGGGGGTCGCCGCCCCAGATGTCGTTGACCAGCACGTCGAGGCGGCCCTGCTCGGCGTCGATCCGGGCGACCAGGTCGCGGACCTGCTCGGGAACGAGGTGGTCGACCCGTGCCGCGATGCCGGTGCCGCCGGCGGCGGTGACCAGCTCGGCGGTCTCCTCGATGGTCTCCGGGCGGTCCATCTCCGAGCGGCCGGCCCGGCTGCTGCGGCCGGTGGCGTAGACCGTGGCGCCGGCGGCGCCGAGCTGGACCGCGATCTGCCGGCCGGCACCCCGTGTCGCCCCGGCGACGAGCGCGATCTTCCCTGTCAGCGGTTTCGTCATGCGGCGAGCCTGTCAGCGAAACCTGACAGCCGAAGTCCGGTTTCGCGAAGCCGTGTCGTCCGTCATGCTCGCCGGCATGCACCTGCTGCTCTCCGGGATCGTCGGCTCGGTCGCGTATGGGCTGGCCGGGCCGGGCTCCGACGTCGACCGGATCGGCGTCTTCGCCGCGCCCACCGTCGCGTTCCACGGCCTGCGCCCGCCCCGCGAGTCGGTGGTGACCACCGACCCCGACATCACCCTGCACGAGGCGGCGAAGTGGTGCCGCCTGGCGTTGAGCGGCAACCCGACCGCCACCGAGCTGGCCTGGTTGCCGGAGGACTGCTACGAGACCCGGACGGAGTTCGGCGACCGCCTGGTCGCCATCCGCTCGGCGTTCCTCAGCGCGCCCCGCGTCCGCGACGCCTACCTGGGCTACGCCGGCCAGCAGTTCCGCAAGCTGGAGTCCCGGGGCGACGGCACGTTCTCCGCCGACACCCGGCGGCGCACGGCCAAGCACGCCCGGCACCTGGCCCGGCTGGTGCACCAGGGCCGGCTGCTCTACGCCACCGGCGTGCTGGAGATCCGGCTCGCCGACCCGGAGTGGTTCCGCGGCTTCGGCGAGCGGGTGGCCGACGGCGCGTTGGACGAGGCACGGGCGCTGATCGCCGAGGCGGAACGGGACTTCGACCGCGTCCGTACCCCGCTGCCGCAGCGCCCCGACGAACCGACCGTGGAACGCTGGCTGCTCGACGTGCGCGCCGCCCACCTGCCGCCGCGGTCGGCCACCCGCTGAGCCGCGGCCGTCGGGATGGCGGACGGCGGCGGGGGTCCACCCGGCGCCGACGGTCCGGCGGGCCCGCCGCCCGGCGCGTCACCCGTTGAGGAAGGCGGATATCCGGCTTCGCAGGTCGGCGCGTTCCGTCCAGAGGACGCCGGGCCGGTCGTACACGTGCAGGGTGGCCCGGGGCAGCGCGGCCGCGAGCTGCTCGGCGACCTCGGCCGGGTGCAGGTCGTCGCCAGCGCAACCGATCACCAGGGCCGGCGCGGTGACCGCGGCCAGCGAAGCGGCGTCGTGCAGCGGCGCCTGCTCGGGCAGGCCCGCCAGCCCGGGGGCGAGCCCGTCGCGCAGGAGCTGGTCGAGGCGCTGGCGCAGGTAGGCCCAGCCAGCCGGGGTGTTGCGTACGGCCGGCGGCAGCTCGGCCTGGACCACGTCGGCCACGGCGGAGGCGTCGCCGCTCTCCACGGCCTCGAACAGCGCGGTCAGCCAGGCCCGGGCGGCCTCGCCGCGCGGCCGGTCGAGCGCTGCGGGCAGGAAGATGACCAGCCGCTCGAAGCGTTCCGGGCTCTCGGCGAGCAGCCGGCAGAGCGCGCCGGCGCCGAGGCTGGCGCCGAAGGCCCGGGTGGCGCCGCCGAGGTCGGCGACCGCGCGCAGGTCGCGGGCGAGGTCGAGATAGCTCCAGGGGCCGGGCGGCGCGTCGGAGCGGCCGTGCCCGCGGAACTGGAAGAACAGCTTGCGGCCCGTCACCCCGCTGCCGAACGGGCGCGTGGTGGCGATGCCGTTGCCCAGCCCGTGGGCGAAGACCGTGACCGGGTCACCCGTGCCGGTGACGAGCTGCTCCAGGCATACGCCGTGCGGCGTGGCGACCAGTTCGGTGTCCGGCTCCGGCAGGGCCGGTCGGCCGGTACGCGGGGCGCCCGGGCCGGGACCCCAGGTGCGGGGCCCGCCGTCCGGCGGCGGCGGCCAGCGAAAACTTCTCACCAGAACCCTTTGCCGTCGCTCAGGTCGCGCAGCCCCACCCGCACGTCGAGCAGGTAGATCAGGCCGGCGGCGATGCCGACGAGCCCGAAGAGACTGATCGGGCCGAAGCCGAGCAGGGTCAGCGCCAGGCAGACGGCGAGGATGGCGATCCAGCCGCCCTTGGGCAGGGTGCCGATGGCGGAGAAGGCGTCGGAACGCTGGGTGATGGCGTGCACCAGGGCGATGCCCTGCACGATCAACGCGAAGACGAGCAGGATCAGCTCGATCACGTAGCGAACATCGAAGGCGAAGAGCGGCGCGGCGTAGGCCATGTCGGCAAGCTTATGCCGGTGACCCCGGATACGTCCGACAGGACGCATCCGGGGTCACGGCGGAACGAACTACTCGGCGGCCGGGCGGGTCCGCTTGGTGGCCCGGGGCAGCTTCGCCGACGGGGTGGCAGCCGGCTTGGCGGCCCGGGTGGCCCGCGTCGCCTTCTTCGCGGCGGCCGGCTTGGCCTCCAGCACCTCGGCCACGTCGGCCGGGGTCGGCACCTCGCCGGTCACGGCCGGGGTCGGCACCTCGCCGGTCACGGCCGGGGTCGGCACGCTGGCCGGCTTCGCGACGGCCTCGGCCGGCTCGGTCTCGGCCTCGGTCGCCTCGATGTCGGCGTTCACGGTCTCGGCGGCCTCCAGCACGCCGGCCCCGACGACCCGCTCACCCCGGGCGACCAGGGCGACGTACGCGGCCTGCGCCCGCTCCTGTGCGGCCTGGGCGCCGGCGACCACCACGGCGGCGTTGCGGGTCGCCATCGCACGGAGCCGGTCCAGGTCCGCCACCTCGCGCAGCTTGTCCAGGTCGGCGGCCTCGCGCAGCTTGTTCAGGTCGGCGGCCTCGCGGAGGCGCTTCAGGTCCAGCTCGGTCGGGACGGCCTTCTCGCGCAGGCTGCCGGCGGTCAGGTTCGCCGTGCGCAGCGTGTCGTTGGCCTTCTGGCGCAGCTCGACGCCGGTGACGACGGCCTTGCCACCCAGGTCGGCGACGACCTTGGTGCCGAGGTCGGTCACCACGGCGGGGAGCTTGCGCAGCTGCTGAAGGGCGAGCTCGCCAGCGCCGGCGGCGGCGTAGATCGGGGCCGGGATGCGGCTGGTCTTCGGCTGGGACATCACTTCTCCTCTTCGGCCGCGTCGGCGGCCTTCCGGACCGCGTCGCGGGCGGCCTTCTTCTCGGGGGTGTCGGTCGGAGCGGGGGCGGAGCCGGCCTCGGTGACGGCGACCGACTCCAGAACGGCCTCGGTCGGGGTGCCCTCCGGCGTGGTGGGGCCCGTGGCGGCGAGGTTGGCCAGGTCGGGCGCCGCCGCGACGGGATCCGGCGTACCCACGCCGGGGGTGACGTCGGAGCCGGCGGCGGGCGTCGCGCCGGTGGCCGTCGCGGTCGCCTCGGCGAGCCGCGCGTTCTCCCGGCGGAACGTCTCGTAGATCTGGGTGAGCGACTGCTTCTGCGCCATCGTCAGGTCGGGGTCGACGGAGATGGCCGCGAGCACGCCCTGGCCCTCCTTGTCGTCGAGCAGCCCGGCCCGCAGGTACATCGCCGGGGTGGAGACCCGCAGCGCGCTGGCGAGCTGCTGGAGCACCTCCGCGCTCGGCTTGCGCAGGCCGCGCTCGATCTGACTGAGGTACGGGTTGCTGACCCCCGCCTGCTCGGCGAGCTGCCGGAGCGAGATCTTCGCGTTGCGGCGCAGATCGCGGATGAACCCGCCGACGTCGGGAAGGTCCTTACCAGTGGCCATGACCCGTACGCTAACGCGCCCCGCTAGCTCCTGCAAGCAAAGTGCTAACCAGAGTTAGCGAAGTCTCATCCGCGTCCACCCCGGGATCAGGAGTTCGTGCGTCCGAGCCCGTCACGCGTGGCCCGGCGGCACCGGTCTGGACGGCGAGCAGGAGACCTCAGCCGCAGCCTCATCAGCCGGTCGCGGGCCGCCTGAGGGCTGGACCGCGCACCCCGCACCTGGTCCGACAAACACCGCCCGGCGGCGCCGCGGATCGCGCACCGCCACTTCGAGGCCCGGCGAGGCCGCCGCCGGGAGGGCGCTTCGCATCTCCGCCGGGTGGTTGCATCCCGCGTCGCCTGTGCGTACCTTTCCGCAGTGACCAAGATCAAGGTGAACGGCGCCCTGCTCGCGTACGACGACACCGGCAGCGGCACGCCCGTCGTCCTGCTGCACGCGGGCATCGCGGACCGCCGGATGTGGCGGGAGCAGGTCGGCCCGCTGGCCGCCCGGCACCGGGTGATCGCCCTCGACCTGCGCGGCTACGGGGACTCCGAGCTGCCGCCGGCCCCGTTCGCCCACCACGACGACGTGGCCGGGCTGCTCGACGCGCTCGACATCCCCCGGGCCGCCCTGGTCGGCTGCTCGTTCGGCGGCGCCGTCGCCATCGACACCGCGCTGGCCCACCCGGAGCGGGTGACCGCGCTCGCCCTCCTCGGCACCGCCGCCTCCGGCCACGAATGGTCGGAGGAGGCGAACGACCTCTGGGACAGCCTGGTCGGCGAGGTCGACCCGGAGGACTTCGCCGCCAGCGCCGCCGGTGAGGTGCGGTTCTGGGTGGTCGGCCCGGGCCGCGAGCCCGGCGACGTCGACCCGGAACTGCTCGCCTTCGCCCGCGAGCTGGACCAGCGGGCGCTTGCCGCCGAGTTGGCGCTCAGCGCGGTCGACGTCGCCGAACTCGACCCGCCGGCGATCGGACGCCTCGGCGAGCTGCGGATGCCCGTCCTGGTCGGTGCCGGCGGCGCGGACGTGCCCGACATCAGCCGGCTCGCCGACCGGATCGCGGCCGAGGCGCCCCACGCGATCCGCCTGCCCGACGTGCCGGACGCCGGCCACCTGCTGCCGCTGGAGCGGCCCGCCCCGGTCAACGCCGCCCTGCTCGACTTCCTCCCCTGACGTCCCGCCGCCCGACGCCCGGCCGACCGGACACCACCGGATCCTCGGGCGTCGGGCGGCCGGGCGGGGCGGCTACCAGAGGGAGCGGACGGCGCCGACCGGCAGGCCCCCGCCGAAGAGCGGCAGCTCGGCGTACTCGGCCAGCACCGGGGCCGCCACCCCGAGCCGGCGCAGGGCGGAGACCAGCACCGGCATCCGGGCGCGGCCCGCGCCGTCGTCGATCTTGAGGGCGACCGCCCCCACCCCGGGCACCGCCACGGCGAGGACCCCCTCGGCGCCCACCTTGGCGAGCAGCCCGGGGACGCCGCGCATGAGGCGGGTGTCCTCGGCCCGGGTGCCACCGACGATCTCCGGGTGCGCGCGCATCGCGTCGGCCACCGTCCGCGGCACGGAGCCCAGCTCCGCCGAGACCAGCCGGAGGTACGCCCCGGCCAGCCCGGTCAGCGACACCGCGAGCACCGGGGCGCCGCAGCCGTCCACCCCGACCGCCGCGGCCGGCTCGCCGGTGAACTCCTCCACCGCGTCCCGCAGCCGCTGCTGCAACGGGTGCTCCGGACGCCAGTAGCCGTCGAGCGGCCAGCCGGCGGCCAGGCAGGTCAGCAGCATCCCGCTGTGCTTGCCGGAGCAGTTCATCTGCGTCCGGGTGGGGCCGCCGCCGGCCCGCAGCACGGCCGCCCGCGCCTCGTCGCCCACGGGCAGGTCCGGCGGGCAGTGCAGGGCCGACTCGTCCAGCCCGGCGCGGGCCAGCAGCGCGCCGACCCGGGCCAGGTGGAAGTCCTCTCCGGCGTGGCTGGCCGAGACCAGCGCGACGTCGGCGGGGTCGGCCAGCGCCAGCCCGGCACGGAGCATCCCGACCGCCTGCATCGGCTTGTTGGACGAGCGCGGGAAGACCGGGGAGGTCACGTCCCCGGCGCCGGCCACCGTCGCGCCGGCGGCGTCGAGCACCACCACCGAACCCCGGTGCACGCCCTCGACGAACCCCGACCGGACCACCTCGGCGAGCGGCGCGCCGCCCTCGTACGTCTTTCCCACAGGGTGGACGGTACCGGCACCACCGGCCGCGCCCGGCGGGCGGGTGAGCAGGCCGTCGACGATCCCGTGTACAGCAGCGCCGCCCCGGCCGCCGCTTACCGTCCGAGGGCCGGCACGCCGAGCAGCGCGCGCGCCTCGGCGGTGGTCAGCGGCGGCCGCTGGGCGAGCTGGGCGAAGCCGACCGCGCGGGCGACGAGCTGCATGTTGGACTCCACCGGACGCCCCTTGGCGTAGGTGACCGTGTCCTCCATGCCGACCCGCAGGTGCCCGCCGGCCGAGAGCGAGGCCAGCATGACCGGGATGGTGCTGCGGCCGATACCGGTGGCCGAGAAGGTGGTGCCCTCGGGCAGGTCACGCAGCGCCTGGTGGGCGGCGACCAGCGCCGGGGTGGTGCCCGGCATGCCGCCCGGCACGCCCATCACGAAGTCGACGTGCACGTGCCCGCCGGCCGGCAGGCCGTACTTGCCGAGCAGCCGTTGCAGGGCGGTCAGGTGGCCGAGGTCGAAGATCTCGTACTCGGGCACGATGCCGCGCTCCTGCATCCGGGTGTGCAGGTCGACGATGAACTCCCAGCGGTTGAGGAAGACGTCGTCCCCGAAGTTGAGCGTGCCCATGGTGCAGGAGGCCATGTCCGGCCCGGCGTCGAGCACCGCGAGCCGGTCGGCCTCCGGGTCGGTCACCGCACCGCCCGAGGAGAGCTGCACGATCAGGTCGGTGCTCTCCCGCAGCGCCACCACGGTCTCCCGCAGCCGCCCCTGGTCCAGGGTGGGCTTCGCCTCGTCGTCGCGGATGTGGACGTGGATCACGGCGGCGCCGAGCGCCTCGCACTCCTTGGCGGTGAGCAGCAGCTCGTCGAGCGTCACCGGCAGGGCCGGCACCTCGGCCTTGGCCGACTCCGCGCCGGTGGGGGCAACCGTGATCAACGTCCCTGTCGTCATGCCCGGATCCTAGACCGAGGTCAGCGAGCCAGTCGACCGGAACTTTTCCGGCCTCGGGGCCGCGAAGCAGAGATTCTTTCGCTGGCGGACGGTCAGGCCGGATCGATCGCGGCGGCGGTCTCCCCCACCATGAGGCGGGCGTCGTCGGCGACGTTGCGCTTGACCACGGCCAGGGCGACCTGACCCAGCTCGTGGTGGTGCACGGCCGTGCCGACGAAGCCGACCGCCCGGCCGTCGAGGGTCACCGGCGTGCCGGCGACCGGCGGCTGGTCGGTGGTCACCCCGTCCAGGTGCAGGAGTACGAGCCGACGCGGCGGGCGGCCCATGTTGTGCACCCGGGCGACGGTCTCCTGGCCCCGGTAGCAGCCCTTGTCCAGGTGGACGGCCGGGGCGACCAGGTCCACCTCGGCCGGGATGGTCCGGTGGTCGGTGTCCACCCCGACCCGGGCCCGCCGGGCGGCCACCCGCACCGCCTCGTACGCCCACAGCCCGGCGACCGGCACCCCGTTGCCCCGCAGCTGGGTGACCACCTGCTCCATCGCGGCCCGGGGCACCAGCAGGTCCACGCCCAGCGGGCCCCGACGGGCCCAGCCGCCCACGGGCAGCGGGCGCACGTCGTACAGCGCGGTCGGCCGGGGCGGCTGCTCGCCGGAGCGGAACTTCGGACCCGGCACCGCGACCACGTCGGGCGCGGCCAGCCCCGTCACGCCGAGCGTCTCCACCGCGGCGGGGGCCTCCGGCCCGACCAGGGAGAGCAGCGCACGCTCGGCGGTCACGTCGCGCGGCTCGACCTTGCTGAAGAACCGCATCCGCTCCAGGTACGACAGCAGCCCCGCGGTGGCGCCCGGCTCGGTGTCGAGCCAGGTGGTGATGCCGTCCTCGGCGACCATGGCGTGCTGCTCGACGTGCCCGTGCGGGGAGAGCACCAGCAGCTCGGTGCCCTGGCCCGCGCCGAGCTGCGCCAGGTGCTGGCTGGTGAGGGTGTGCAGCCAGGCGATCCGTTCCTCGCCCGGCACCGCGACGACCCCCCGGTGCGACCGGTCGACCAGGCCGACCGCCGTGTCGAGGGTGCGCTGCTCGCGCATCGGGTCGCCGTAGTGCGCCGCCACACCCCGCACGCCGGCCGCCGCGTGCGCCGGCTCGGGCTGGTCCCGGCTGGCCTCGTCGATGCTCTCGACGCTCACCGCGCTCGCGATGTCGATCATTTCCGGTCCCCGTTCTCGCAGCGGACGCAGACACCGAAGAACGAGACGTGGCCGATGTCCACCCGGAACCCGCGCTGGCTCGCCAACTCGTCGGCCAACGGGCGCAGCAGCTCCGGATCGATCTCGTCGATCGCGCCGCAGTCCCGGCAGACAAGGTGGACGTGCTGGTCCTCGCCGGCCGCGTGATAGGTCGGCGAGCCGTGCGAGAGGTGGGTGTGGGTGACCAGGCCGAGCCGTTCCAGCAGCTCCAGCGTGCGGTAGATGGTGGTGATGTTGACCCCTGCGGCGACCTCCCGGACGGCTGTGTGCACCTGCTCCGGGGTGGCGTGCCCCAGGTCCAGCACAGCCTGGAGGATCAACTGCCGTTGCGCCGTCAGCCGTAGCCCACGGGCGCGGAGCATTTCCGCAAGGGAGGATTCGGACACCGTCCGATCATAGTTCGCTCCGCCGCGCCCGCCGCCGGTGTCGACCCGTCCGCCGCTAGGCTCGGCGGTCGTGGTGGCGTCGAGGATCGCCGTACCGGGGCGCGGGCTGGTGCCGCCCGGGGAACCGGTGCTGCGCGGCGACGACCGGGGCGTGCTGCACGGCGACGGGCTCTTCGAGACGATGCACCTGCGCGACGGGCGGCCGTGGCTGCGCGACGCGCACCTGGCCCGGCTGGCCCGGGCGGCGGCGGCCGTCGACCTGGCGCTGCCCGCCGCCGAGGTGCTGGTCGAGCTGCTGGACGCCGTCCGCGCCGGCTGGCCCGCCGGGGTGGAGGGGGCGCTGCGGCTGGTCTGCACCCGGGGCCCGGAGGGCGGCGGCCCGCCCACCGCCTACGCCACGCTGGCCGAGGTGCCGGCGGCCACCCGGGCGGCCCGCCGGGACGGTGTCACCGTGGCCACCCTGCCGCTCGGCGTCGCGGCGCGGACCCGCGCCGGGCTCGACTGGCTGCCGGCCGGGATCAAGTCCACCTCGTACGCGGTGAGCACCGCCGCCCGCCGCTGGGCCGCCCGTGCCGGCGTGGACGACGCGCTCTGGGTCTCCTCCGACGGGTACGCGCTGGAGGGGCCCACGGCCAACCTGGTGTGGCTGACCGGTGACACCCTCTGCACGGTGCCCGCCGCCGAGACCGGCATCCTGCCCGGGGTGACCGCCGCCTGGCTCCTCGCGCACGCCCACGAGCTGGGCCTGCGCGCCGAGGAGCGCCTGGTCACCCCGGCCGGGCTGCGTACCGCCGACGGCGTCTGGCTCAGCTCGTCCGTCCGCGGCCTCGCGGAGATCCGGGCCCTGGACGGCGTCCCGCTGCGGCGCTGCGCGCGCTCGCCCGCCCTCCAGGCGCTCCTGGCCTTCCCTCTCCCCTGACCCCGGGAGGGAGCCTCAGCCGGCCACCCGGGTGAGGCGCGCGGAGAGGTGCGGGGAGAGCGGGTGGCCGAGGGCCGCCATCTCCTGGGCGTAGAGCAGGGCGCCCTCGACGATGCCGAAGAGGCGGTGACCGGCGGTGACCTCCTTGGCGGTCGACGTGCGGACCACCGCGTCGGTGACGAACTCGATCTGGGTGCCCTTGCGCTTGCCGATGTGCAGCTCCATCACCCCGGTGGGCACGGTCATCAGCGCTTCCAGCTCGTCGGTGGCCCGGTCGCCGTCCATCACCGGCCGCCACCAGCCGACCTCGCGACCCGCCGGGCGGACCGGGCGGCTCTGCTCGTCGAGGAGCCAGGCGCGCGACTCGTAGAACAGGAACGGCCGGCCGTCGTGGCTGATCCGGATCTCCTGCGCGAAGTCGAAGTCCTCGATGGTGGGGAAGCCGCCCCGCCCCCGGCCGCGCCACACCCCCACGTACGGCAGCAGGCCGTCCAGCGTGGGGTGCAGCTTCGGGCCGACGCGCAGGTCGTGGCTCTCCTCGTACGGGTACGGGTCGACCGGCGGCGCGTTCAGCCACGGCGGCGGCTGCAGGGGGTTCTCGTCGCTCACCGGTTCACTCCGCCTCTCCCCGCTGGCGGCCACGACAGCTCACCAAGCCACCTTCGTTCGCGACTGCGGGGCTCGCAGACCCGGCTCACTCCTCGCGCTCACCAGCGTCCTCTCGATATGCGTACGGCCAGGTAGACCAGGCCACCGGCGAGCGCGCCCAGGCCGGCGACCAGCAGGCTGACGAACCCGATCTCGGTAACCATCGCGACCATCCTATGCTGGGCCCCATGGACCGCTCTCTCGTCGTCAAGGCCACCGCCGGCGCGGACGCCCCGGAGCGGTGCGCCCAGGCCTTCACCGTCGCCGCCACCGCGGCCGCCGCCGGGGTGCACGTGTCGCTCTGGCTGACCGGGGAGTCCACCTGGTTCGCGCTGCCCGGCCGGGCGCAGGAGTTCGAGCTGCCGCACTCGGCCCCGCTGGCCGAACTGCTGCACGTGATCCTCACCACCGGCACGGTGACCGCCTGCACCCAGTGCGCCGCCCGGCGGGAGATCGGCCCGGACGACGTGCTGCCAGGCGTCCGCATCGCCGGCGCCGCGGTCTTCGTCGAGGAGGCGATGGCCGAGGGGGCCCAGGCCCTGGTCTACTGACGGCCGCCCGCCGATACCGACCCGGCAGGTCGGGCAGATGCCTACGATTCGGGTGTGACCGAGGCGACGGAGCGGTTCTTCGAATCACTGCCGGCGCGCGCCCCGCATGTGCTGCTCAGTCCGGTCAGCGGGACCATGCAGATCGACCTCTCGCGCGGCACCCGGACGGTGCACTGGCTGGTCCACCTTCGACCGGGCGCGATCGAGGTGAGCCGCAACCGGGGGCCCGCCGACGCGATCTGGTACACCAGCGAGGAGCTGTTCGACAGGCTCGTCACCGGCCGGGCCCAGGCGATCTCGTCGGTGCTGCGCAACGAGAGCAGCTTCAGCGGTGACGTCGTGCTCTTCCTGCTGTTCCGCCGGTTCTTCCCCGACCCGCCCGGCACCCGGGACCCCCGCCAGGTCGCGCGCGAACAGGTCGGGCGGCTGCGGTGAAGCAACTGGTCAGCATCCTGGACGGCAACACCTTCCTGGTCAGCGACAACCGCGGCGACATCGAGCCGTCCCTCGACTTTCCGACCGGGCTCTTCTCGTTCGACACCCGTCACCTCTCCACCTGGCTGCTGACCCTCGACGGCGAGCGGCTGCACGCCCTCTCGGTGGACACCGCGGAGTCCTTCCGCACCCGGTTCTTCCTCGTCCCCGGCGAGCCGACGCACTACCTGGACGCGAAGGTCTCGCTGATCCGCAGCCGGGCGATCGGCGGCAGCTTCGTGGAGGAGCTGACCCTGCTGAACCATTCCGGAGAGGAGATGGAGTTCGTCGTCCACCTCGACATGGCCGCCGACTTCGCGGACCTGTTCGAGATCAAGCACGTCCGGCACAAGCAGGGCCACACCAGCGCCACCGTCGGCGACGACGAACTGCGTCTGGCCTACCGCCGGGAGGGGTTCCACCGCGAGACGGTCATCAGCACCAGCGCGCCCGCCCACGTCGAGGTCTCCGGCATGACCTACCGGATCCGGGTCGGCCCGCGCGGCGAGTGGACGACCCGACTGCACGTGTCGACCGTCGTCTACGGTGCGCGCGGCGAGGACATCCGGGCCAACCTCCCGCGGTACGGGGGCAGTCGCAACCCGGACGCGATCCGGGCCGAGCACGCCGAACTGGTCGCCCGGGCACCGAAGCTCGGCTGCGACTGCCAGCCGCTGGCCGGGGCGTACCGGCAGAGCCTGCACGACCTGGCGGCGCTGCGCTACGAGTCGATCACCCTCGGCGTACGCCTGGTGGCCGCCGGCCTGCCGTGGTTCATGACCCTGTTCGGCCGGGACAGCATCATCACCTCGCTCCAGGCGGTGCCCTTCCTGCCGGAGCTGATCCCGCCGACCCTCATGATGCTGGCCGGCCTGCAGGGGCACCGGACCGACGACTTCCGCGACGAGGAGCCGGGCAAGATCCTGCACGAGCTGCGCTACGGCGAGACGGCGGGCTTCGAGGAGCAGCCCCACTCGCCGTACTACGGCTCGGCAGACTCGACGCCGCTGTTCGTCATCCTGCTCGACGAGTACGAGCGGTGGACCGGCAACGACAAGCTGGTGCGGGGACTGGAGGCCCCGGCCCGGGCCGCCCTGGCCTGGATCGACACGTACGGGGACCTGCTCGGCACCGGCTACCTCTGGTACCAGACCCGCAACCCGGACACCGGGTTGGCGAACCAGTGCTGGAAGGACTCCTGGGACGCGATCTCGTACCGCGACGGCCGGTTCCCCGGCTTCCCCCGCGCCACCTGCGAACTCCAGGGCTACGCGTACGACGCGAAGGTCCGCGGCGCCCGGCTGGCCCGGGAGTTCTGGGGCGACCCCGCGTACGCCGACCGGCTGGAGCGGGAGGCGGCCGAGCTGAAGATGCGGTTCAACCGAGACTTCTGGATTCCGGAGCAGGAGTACTACGCGCTCGCCCTGGACGCCGACGGCCGGCAGGTGGACGCCCTCACCTCCAACATCGGGCACCTGCTGTGGAGCGGCATCGTGGACGAGACGCGGGCCGGTCGGGTCGCCGAGCACCTGCTGGGGCCGCGACTCTTCAGCGGTTGGGGCGTCCGCACGCTCGCCAACGACCAGGGGCGCTACAACCCCGTCGGCTACCACGTCGGCACGGTGTGGCCGTTCGACAACTCGATCATCGCCTGGGGACTGTGGCGGTACGGCTTCCGCCGGGAGGCCGGGCAGATCTGCGACGCGATGCTGGCCGCGTCCCGCTTCTTCGGCGGACGGCTGCCGGAGGCCTTCGCCGGCTACGAGCGGACCCTCACCGACTACCCGGTGGAGTACCCCACCGCGTGCAGCCCGCAGGCCTGGTCGGCGGGCACGCCGCTGCTGCTGCTGCGGGTGATCCTGGGGCTGGAGCCACAGGGCGACCACCTGATCATCGACCCCGCCGTGCCCGAGGGCATGGGACGGATCGAGCTGCTCGACATCCCCGGCCGCTGGGGCCACGTCGACGCCCTCGGCCGCAGTCGCAGCCCGCACGACCACCCGCGCGGTCACTGACCGTCGGGTCAGGCCGGGCAGCCGGTGTTGACCGTGACGACGACCTGGTCGCCCGAGAGATCGGCGACGACCATCGCGGCGCCGTGCCGGTAGGCGTACGCCTGCGCGGTGTTCAGCATCGGAAGACGGGCGACGGGGGCGAGCGCGTCGGCCGGGGACGGCGGGGCCGGGACGCCGGCGGAGCGGGCGGTGCGGGCGGTGCCGCGGGTGGGGCAGGGGGCGACGACCAGCTCGGGGGTCGACCCGGGCGGGCCGCCGAGCGCCCGCAGCGCCGCGGCCAGGGCCTGGGTCTCCTCGTCGTCGGCGCCGACCGCCGGTGCGGCGTAGCCGTCGCCGACCGGCCGGCACCCCGTGTCGACGGTCAGCCGGACGAGGCCGTCCGCCTCGACCTCGCCGGAGACGGTGACGAACTCGCCCGCGTCGGCGCGCAGCCGGGGGCCGTCCTCCGACGTCACCCGGACGCCGGCCCGCCAGCTCTCGGGAAGCCGGTCGGCGACCCGCTGCAGCAGCGACCGCTCCAGGCCCACGGGGACGAACACGTCCACCCCGCGGGTCAGGGTGGCACCGTCGGCGAACGGGGTGACCCGGCAGCCCCGCTCGATCTCGGGCGGGGTCAGCACGGCCGTGTCGCCGGCCGCCACGACCAGTGCGCCGGCCGCGCGGTCGACGACGGGGCCGGCCTCGGTAAGGCTGCGCTGCTCGCGGACGGTCGGCGGGTCGTCCCGCACCGAGACCCAGGTCAGCGCCGCCAGCAGCACCGCCCACGCCACCGTGGCGGCGAGCAGCCAACGCCACCACCGCCGGGAGGGCGTCGGCTGGCCGGGTCCGGTGGGCGGGGCCTGCCCCGCCGCTTGCACGCCGTTCACGGGGCCATGGTGTCACGCCGGTCAGCCACGCCCGGAGACGGTCGTGGCCCGCCACCTGCGAAGGGGACGGGCCACGGGCCGATCAGAGCGTGGGGGGTCAGGAGGCGACCGTGACGGTGACCTCGTTGATGCCCCGGGCGGCGGTCACGGCGGTGTCGCCGTTGCCGTGCCGGGAGAGCGCCCGCAGGGTCCAGGCACCCGGCGCGGCGAAGAACCGGAACTGGCCGGCCGGCGAGGTCACCACCTCGGCGGTGAACTCACCGGTCGAGTCGAGCAGCCGGACGTACGCACCCGGGACGGCCTCGCCCGCGTCGGACCGGACGACGCCGGTGATCACGGTCTCCTTCTCCAGGTCCAGGCTCGCGGGCAGCGGGGCGGCCTGGTCGGGAGCGGCGCAACTGGCAGCGGTGGTTGCGGTCATGACTCAGGCCTCCCCGGGCTCGTCGCCGAGCGCGACCGGCACGCCGACCAGCGAGCCGTACTCGGTCCAGGATCCGTCGTAGTTCTTCACGTTGCGGTGACCGAGCAGCTCCTGGAGCACGAACCAGGAGTGCGAGGAGCGCTCGCCGATCCGGCAGTACGCGATGGTCTCGCGGCTGTCGTCCAGCCCGGCGTCGGCGTAGATCTTGCGCAGCTCGTCGTCGGACTTGAAGGTGCCGTCCTCGTTGGCCGCCTTGGACCACGGCACGCTGATCGCCGTGGGGATGTGCCCGGCCCGCTGCGCCTGCTCCTGCGGCAGGTGGGCGGGGGCGAGCAGCCGGCCGGCGAACTCGTCGGGGCTGCGCACGTCCACCAGGTTCTTGGTGCCGATGGCGGCCACGACCTCGTCGCGGAAGGCGCGGATCGAGGTGTCCGGCTCCTGCGCCACGTACTGCGTCGCGGGGCGGGTCACCGCGTCGGTGACCAGCGGACGGGCGTCGAGCTCCCACTTCTTGCGACCGCCGTCGAGCAGCTTCACGTCGCGGTGGCCGTAGAGCTTGAAGTACCAGTACGCGTACGCGGCGAACCAGTTGTTGTTGCCGCCGTAGAGGATCACGGTGTCGTCGTTGCTGATGCCCCGCTCGGAGAGCAGCGCCTCGAACTGGCTCTTGTTGACGAAGTCCCGGCGCACCTGGTCCTGGAGGTCGGTCTTCCAGTCCAGCTTGATCGCGCCGGCGATGTGGCCGGTGTCGTAGGCCGAGGTGTCCTCGTCGACCTCGACGAAGACGACGCCCGGGGCGTCGAGGTTCTTCTCGGCCCATTCGGCCGAGACGAGTGCGGTGTCGCGACTCATCAGATCACTCCCTGGTGAGGATGAATGGTGAACCAGCACGAGGGCATCGAAAGTCGTGACGATCGCACCACGCGCAGGATCCACCGTATGGACGGATCACGGGTTCGTGCGACGGCGCCGCTGCCGGGCGTTGAAAGGGAGCACGGGGGAAGAAAGAGCCCCTGCGTGCCGATGGCCGCTAGGCGGCCGAGGACAGCCCCGCCGTCAGATGACGGGGCGACACAGGCAGGTGGCCACGCGGCACAGGTCGACCGCGCGCCGTTTGGTGAGGAGCGTCCCCATGAGCAGGGAGCCTACCAGCCGGGCGCTGGGACACCACCGGGCCGACCAGCATCCGGGACGCCCGGGCCGGCGGATCAGCCGGCGGCGGAGTTGATCGGCACGTTCCTGGCGTCGGCGGTGACGGCCAGCCCCTCGGGCAGCGGCCGGACCTCCCGGACGGCGAGCTGGAACGGCAGCTCGGGCAGGGGCACGTCGATGGAGATGCTGCGGGCGTAGTTGCTCAACAGCGTCCGGGCCAGCGGCAGGTTCGGCAGGCCGTCGGCGTTCAGGTCGTTGAAGCGCAGCGACACCTGCCCCTCCTTGCCGACCGCGATGTCGGCGGTGCCGGTCACGGTGAGCCGCTGGCCGAGGATGTCGACCGGGGCGGTGACGGCCAGCCGGCCGTTCTGCTCGCCGAGGGTCAGCCCCGGCCGGTCGAGCAGCTTGGCGAGGCTGTCGTAGCTGATGGTGCCCGTTCCGTCGACCGTCTCGGCGACCACGTCACCCTGCCCCGAACGGATGGTGTCGAGCGAGGCGCGCACGTTCCGGGCGTCCACGTCGAGCTTCGGCAGCGCGACCGCGTCGCCCCGGACCGAGCCCTGCACGTCGCGCAGCGCGATGGAGATGCGCTCGTAGCGGCCGTCGAGCACCTGGGTGAGGAACGGGACCCCGCCGACCTCCACCTCCGGCGGCGAGGACTGCGCCCCCTGCTTGGCGATCTCCTGCCGGACCTGGTCGGCGATGGCCCGCTCGGCCACCCCGACCGCGACCCGGTCGGCCACCACGATCAGGCCGCCCAGGACCAGCAGCAGCACGACGAGGGTGATGAGCACCTTGCGCCCGCGTCGCCGGGGCCGCTCCTCGTACGTGTCGTCGTGGGCCACGCCGCCTCCTGTCGTCAGTGCCGAGGGTGCCGCGAAGCGGCCCACCGGTGGTACCCGAACTCCGAAAACCTCAATCGCCCCGTCAGAGCACGAGCTTGCACATGGCGTACGCGGCCGGCGCGGCCAGGGCGAAGCCGCCGAGCGGCCCCTGCATGTGCCGGGCCACCCACATGGTCGGCGGCTCCCCCGCCATCAGCCGGCCCGCCTCGGCGTAGCCGACGGCGAGGTCGGCCAGCACGGCGGCGACCGCCGCGACCAGCCCGATGACCGCGGCCCGGGTCGGGGTGAAGGGCGTCACCAGGTAGCTGCCGAGGACGGCGCTGACCAGCGTGCCGGCCATCGCGCCGACGACCACGCCGGCCGCGCCCCGGGGCACTTGGGGGGCCAGTCGCGGCCACGGCGCCACCGCGTCGGTCAGCCGGGCGACGGTGAGCGCGACCGCGCTCGCGGTCAGGCACACCGTGATGGCCTGGGTGCCCGCCGGGATCCGGCTGAGCACGATCAGGGTGGCGAAGGCGACGACGCCGACCACGATCAGCAGAGTGCTGCCGAGCGAGTCGGTCACCCGCACCCGGTCGACCCGCCGGACGAGCTGGCCGAGCACCCCGAGGGCGAAACCACCCGCCGCGACGTAGCCCAGCGGCGCCAGGCCGGCGACGTCCGTCTGCACGGCCGCGGTGTCGGCCGCCGCCGCGGCGCCCACGCTGACCAGGGCGACCAGCAGCACCGCGGGCGGCCGCATGGCCATCGTCCAGGCCAGCACGAAGAGCAGCTGCACGCCGAAGATGATGAACGCGAAGGGCAGCCGGTGGCCCGGGCCGGAGGTCTGCGCCCCGAGCACCAGGCCCACCCCGAGCAGGACGGCGAACCCGGCGACGGTCAGCGCGAGCGGGCGGCGCACCTCGACCGGCTCGATCGGCTCCTCGTCCGGCTCGTCGTCCGGCTCGTCGTCGGGCCGGCGGGCCGGCTCACCGGGCCGCCGGGCGCGGCGCGGCCCGCTGCGCTCCCGGCGCTCGCCGTCGTCGTCGGGGG
>NZ_JBFABB010000048.1:0-49863 GCF_040640035.1 Micromonospora sp. NPDC023633
CCGCGTACGACGACGATGGTGAGCCCGCCCACTACCCGTCCGTGGTCCGGTGGCGGGCTCGTCGCTTCGCCGTACACTGGTGAGGATCACTCGGCGTCCACCGCCGCCGCGCCGTCCGCGGCGCCCGTCCCGATCATCAGCCGGTCCAGCTGTCGCTCCGCGAGGCGTACGTCGGTGCCGCGCACCGCCGCGAGCGCGTCGCTGATGAGTTCCTCGGCGTCCGGCACGGCCGTGTCCTCCTGGGGTCTGTTTCTCCCGCGCCGGGAAACGATCGTCGCCCGCCCGCCGAAGGTACCTCCGGGCCCGCCCGCCGTCCGCCGGTCGTGACCGGTGCCACCGCAACCCCCCGGCCCGACCGCCTGGCCGGCGGGGAACCTCCGCATGGTCCGGCCGGTCCCGGGTAGTTCCGGGGCACGCGAGCGATGCGAGGTGGAGATGGCGGGATCGTGGTTGCGGTGAACCGCTCCGGCGCACCTGGTCTCCGCCGGTCCGTCCTCGCCGCCGCCGTGATCGGCGCGGCGGTGATGGCGGCCGTCGACGAGATCGTCTTCCACCAGCTCCTCGGCTGGCACCACTTCTACGACCGCTCCACCCCCTCCGTCGGGCTGCTCTCCGACGGGCTGCTGCACTCGGCCGAGCTGCTCGCCCTGGTCGGCGGCTTCTTCTGGTTCGCCGACCTGCGCCGCCGGGGTGCCCTGGTGCCCCGGGCCGCCTGGGGCGGATTCCTGCTCGGCGCCGGGGCGTTCCAGCTCTTCGACGGGATCGTCGACCACAAGGTGCTGCGGCTGCACCAGATCCGCTACGGGGTGCACCTGCTCCCGTACGACGTGGTGTGGAACGTGGCGGCGGTGGTGCTGTTGCTGTGCGGCGCGTGGGTGACCTGGCGGGTACGCTCCCGCCCCGGCCGCGACGCCCGGTGACGGCGCTCGCGTACACCGGTGCGGCCGCCGGGCCGGACCCGCTGCCGCTCGCGGCGGTCGCGTTGCTCGCCGCCGGTTACCTGCTGGCGGTGTCCCGGGACCGGCGCGGCTGGCGTCGCCGGCGTACGGTCGCCTGGCTGGCCGGCTGCGCGGTGCTCGCGGTCGCCCTCGGCCCGCTGGCCGGCGGGCCCGGCGACCCCCGCGTCCACATGGCCCAGCACCTGCTGCTGGGCATGGTCGCGCCGCTCGCGCTGGCCCTCGGCGCGCCGGTGACCCTGCTGCTGCGGGTCGTCCCGCCGCCGGCCGGCCGCCGGGTGGGCCGGTTCCTGCGGGCCGGGCCGGTGCACGTGCTCGCCCATCCGGTGACGGCGGCGCTGCTCACCACGGGCGGGCTGGCGCTGGTGCTGCTCACCCCGCTCTACGCGGCGGCCGAGCGGAACCCGGTGCTGCACCACGCCCTGCACGTGCACTACGTCGCCGCCGGCTACCTGCTCGCCTGGTCGGTGGCCGGCCCGGACCCGGCCCCGCGCCGGCCGGGCCTGGCGGTGCGGGCCGGCGCGCTGCTCGGCGCGGGCGCCGGGCACGCCGTGCTGGCGAAGTACCTCTACGCGCACGCCGCCACCCTGCCGCCCGGGCTGCCCGACCGGGACGTCGCGGCGCTGCGCGCGGCGGCCCGGTTGATGTACTACGGCGGCGACGTCGCCGAATTGCTGCTCGCCGCCGCCCTCTTCGCGGCCTGGTACCACCGGCGCCGGCCACGCCGGCCGGCGCCGTCCGCCGACGCGGACCCGCCCGGGCCCGCGCCGGGGCGCGCGGCCGTCCGGGTCGGTCCGGTCAGCCGGCGTACGCGTGCCCGGCCGTCAGCCGCAGGGTGAAGCCGCCGTCGTCGCGCTGCCAGGTCACGTGGTTGCAGGACTGGTAGGTGATCCAGAGACCGAGCCCGCCGGGAGCCCCGTCGGACGCGGGGAGCAGCCCGCAGAACGGGTCGCCCGGCCCGTCGCCGCCGTCGCTGACCGTCGCCACGATGCGGTCGTCGCCGGCCCAGACGCGCAGTCGGACCGGCGGCCTGCCGTGGCGCAGCGCGTTGGTGACGATCTCGCTGACCGCGACGACCAGGTCCTCCACGTCGTCGACCGGCAGCTGGCCCTGGTCGGCCTTGTGCACGGCGGCGCGCGCCTCGGCCGCCGTCGGGTCGGTCAGCTCGACGACCGGCGGCCGCGCCTGGAGGGGGTCGGGTGCGACCCGGGGGCACTGCCGCAGGTATTCCGTGGGCGGCGTCCAGGTCGGGCTGGGCACGTGCCGCCCGTCGGCGGTGGCGAAGCGGGGGTGCGTCCGGGCCACGTCCGCCAGCACCTCCGGCGGCGTGATCCGGGTGTCGTACGCGCACATGCTCCACAGTGGGAAGTCGTCGTAGGCGTGGTTGATCGCCGACTCGTAGCGGGCCCACCAGTCCCAGGTCGCGCGGAACGAGGCCGGGGGCACCTCACCGATGATCCGGATCTGCCCGGCGCCGGCGGCCACCAGTTCGGCGAGGAGCTCCCGGTAGGAGCGGATGGCGGCGGCGGGCCGGGAGTAGAGGTCGCCGCCGGGCAGGAACTCGACCGGGGAACCGGCCGGCAGCGCCGAGCGGACCAGGCCGCCGGTGCGCTCGCCCAGTGCGACGAAGGTCGGCTCGCCCGCGTCGGCGCCGCCGAGCAGGAACGGCACCGCCACCGCGAGCAGCTCGTCGTCGGTGTCGTAGCGGACGGCCTCGTGGTAGTAGCCGTGGTGCTGGGCGGCCGCACCCGTCCTCATGGCGTGACCTCCACCCGGATCCCGGGCAGGTCCAGCAGGTCCACCAGGCGGGCCGCGGCCGAGCGGGGGGTGCGCAGCACGGCGGTCGCGCCGCGCCGGTGCGCGTACTCGGCCAGGTGGGCCAGGGCACGGTGGTCCACGAAGCGCAGGTCGGCCGCCGACAGCACCAGCTCACCGTCGGTGGGCCGCGGGTCGGCGCGGTCCAGGGCGGTGCGGAACAGCTCGTGGTTCGACATGTCCAGCTCGCCGGCGAGCGCGGCGTGCCCGTCGGCGGGCGGCACGGCGTACAACCGGAACAGCAGGTCCTCGACGTTGCTCCGCGGATGCATGCAGGCCAGCTCGGTGACCGCCCGGTCACCCAGCTTCAGCCGGTGGTAGGCGCACGCCGCCTTGAACGGCCGGGTGCGCATGTAGCGGTCGATGAGGTGCTCGTAGCGGGTGAAGACGTCCAGCTGGGCCGGGGTGCGGACCAGTTCGGTGGCCTCCGCGACCACGCGCAGCCCGCTGTGGCCGGCGGCCAGCGCCTCGTCGGTGGCGGCCGCGTAGGCGGCGACCTGCGTGGCCGGATCGACGACGTGGGCGGGCGAGTAGGTCGAGACCAGGGGGACCACCGCGGCGGCGCCCCGACGCACGGCGTCGGTGAAGCTCGGCAGGGCCCGCAGCCGCTCGGCCACCAGGTCCGAGGGGCGCGGTGTCACGTACCAGAAGCGCTCGCCGGCGGCGAGGCTCGCGGCGAGGTGGCGCTCCGCCAGGTCGGCGAGGGACTTCGGGTCGTCGTACGACCAGCAGACGTGGCCGCCCGGCGCGGCCCGCCGTTCGCTGCTGATCATGCTGGTTGCCTCACGGCAACCAGTGTAGGCCGCCCGGGACCAGGCACCCGGCCCGCGATCTGCCGGGGACGCCTCGGGCGGCGCTCTCCGCCCGGGCCGTCGCGCCTGGTCGGGCTTCTCCGGCGGGCCGCTCCGTCGCCGGGGCCTCGCCGACCCCGGTCAGCCAGGTGCCCGGTCAGGCCCTCCGCGCGCCGCTGAGGCGCGCGGTGCGGGGGAAGGACGCCCAGATGTTCTTGGTGGCGCCCGTGGCGTACCAGCCGACGTCGAGGGAGAGGGCGCGGGCCAGCTCCAGGCCGCGTCCGCCGTCGCCGACGGGCCGGGCCTCGGCGAGCTGCGGCAGGGAGCCCAGGTCGTGGTCGGCGACGTCGAGGATGAGGTACTCGTCGGTGGCGAGCAGCCGGACGACGGTCGGCGGGATCCCGTGGCGCAGGGCGTTCGTGGCGAGCTCCGTGGCGATCAGCGCGACGAGCTCGGGGACCTCCTCCAGGGCCTCGCCCTCACCGAGCACGTCGCCGGTCAGTTCCTCGTGCAGGGACGCCCGCAGGGCGCGCAGGCCCGCCGCCTCCGACAACGTCCACCGCCGCAGCTCGGTGGCCTGCCGCGGGGGTGGGGAACTGCTCAGCTGGCCCATGGTCTCGTCCTACCCGATCTCCGGCCGGCTCATGCCCCCGGCACAACGGTCAGCGCACCGGGTCGTGGGTGCCCCGGGGCACCCCGGGACGGCAGCGGCGCACCCGCTCGGCGGCCATCCGTCCCCCGACCGCCAGCCCGTGCCGCTCCACCGCCGTCAAGCCGTACGCCCCGCACGTCGGGGTGAACCGGCACCGTCCCGGCCAGTGCGGCGACAGCCACCGGCGGTAGCCCCGGATCGCCGTCACCCCCGCCCGGTCCAGCACGGGCGCCCGGGTCGCCGCCGCCGTCGCCGAGCCGAGCATCAGCAGGATGGAGAACAGCCCCAGGTCGCAGCAGTCGCAGCAGCCGTCGGGGTTCCTCGACTCCGACATGCGCTGTTGCCGCCGGCGGTTCTCCGGCTCGGCGGGGCCGGCCGCATGCCCCGCCACGGTTGCGGGTAGTGCGCAGGCAACGACCGAGAGGAGAACGCCGTGCCCAGCACCACGATGCCGATGCTCGAGACGTATCCCAAGTCGATCAACCTGGAACGGGCCAAGCTGGCCGCCGTCATCGATGCGCTGAACACCTGTGCCCAGGCATGTACCGCCTGCGCCGACGCCTGCCTGAGCGAGGACATGGTCGCCGGGCTGACGAAGTGCGTACGGACGAACCTGGACTGCGCGGACATCTGCACGACGACCGCCCGGGTGCTGTCCCGGCACACCGGCTACGACGCCAACATCAGCCGCAGCATGCTGGAGGCGTGCGCCACCGCCTGCAAGTCCTGCGGCGACGAGTGCGCCGGCCACGCGGGCATGCACGAGCACTGCCGGGTCTGCGCCGACGCCTGCCGCGCGTGCGAGCGGGCCTGCCGCGACCTGCTCGCCACCATGAGCTGACCCGTCCGGGTGGTCGACGTGGTCGACCGCGCGCCGGCGCTGGCATCCCGTACGGGATGCCGGCGCCGGCCTGTCCCGTGGTGGTCGGGGTAACCGGGCCGAACCGGTGACGATACCCCGAGGGGGTATGTATGGTGGTCGCGAGGAGGCGCAGATGCCCCACGAGACGCACCACCACGACGACCACCTGCCCCGGCCGACGGGCGAGCCCGCCCACGGTGCGGGCGGTCACGGCGGCCACGACAAGCACGCCGGGCACGACCCGGAGGTGTTCCGCCGGAAGTTCTGGCTGAGCCTGGCGCTGACCGTGCCGATCGTGCTGACCAGCGACATGGTGATGGACTGGTTCGGCTAC
The DNA here is from genome assembly GCF_040640035.1 of Micromonospora sp. NPDC023633. NCBI lineage: Bacteria > Bacillati > Actinomycetota > Actinomycetes > Micromonosporales > Micromonosporaceae > Micromonospora > Micromonospora sp. NPDC023633. The sequence continues at coordinate 5,411 of NZ_JBFABB010000048.1, forward strand.
CGGCTCGAGTTCCCGGGCGTGGCATGGGTCGGCCCGGTGCTCGGCACGGTCGTCTTCTGCTACGGCGGCTGGCCGTTCCTCCTCGGCGCGGTGCGGGAGGTGCGGGACCGGGCGCCGGGCATGATGCTGCTGATCGCGATGGCCATCACGGTGGCCTACCTCGCCTCGGCGGCCACCGCGCTCGGCATCTTCGACCTGGACTTCTGGTGGGAGCTCGCGGCCCTGGTCACGATCATGCTGCTCGGGCACTGGCAGGAGATGAAGGCCATCGGGCAGGCGCAGGGCGCGCTGTCGGCCCTGGCGGCACTGCTGCCCGACGACGCCGAACGGGTGACGGCGGGCGGCGGGGTCGAGCGGGTCTCCGTTGCGGACCTGCGGGTCGACGACCTGGTGCTGGTCCGCCCCGGCGGGCGGGTGCCGGCCGACGGACGGATCACCGAGGGTGGCGCCGAGCTGGACGAGTCCATGGTCACCGGCGAGTCGAGGCCGGTCTCCCGCGGCGTCGGGGACCGGGTGGTCGCCGGCACGGTGGCCACCGACGCCGCGATCCGGGTGCGCGTCGAGGCGGTCGGCGAGGACACCGCGCTGGCCGGCATCCAGCGCCTGGTGGCCCAGGCCCAGCAGTCCAGCGGTCGCGCACAGGTGCTCGCCGACCGCTTCGCGGCCTGGCTGTTCTACGTCGCGACCGTGGTGGCCCTGGCGACCCTGGTGACCTGGGCCGTGCTCGGCGACCTCGGCGCGGCCGTGGTGCGTACCGTCACCGTGCTGGTGATCGCCTGCCCGCACGCGCTGGGCCTGGCCATCCCGCTGGTGATCGCGCTGTCGACCGCCGTGGCGGCCCGGGGCGGGATCCTGGTCAAGGACCGGCTGGCGCTGGAGCGGATGCGCACGGTCGACGCGGTGCTGTTCGACAAGACCGGCACCCTGACCCGGGGTGAGCACGTGGTGTCGGGGGTGGCGGCCACGGGGGGCGGCAGCGGGGACGACGTGCTCGCCCTGGCCGCGGCGGTGGAGGCGGACAGCGAGCATCCGCTGGCCCGGGCCATCGTGGCCGCCGGGGCCGAGCGCGGCGTGGCCCGGCGGGCGACGGGGTTCCGCTCGCTGACCGGGCGCGGCGTCCGCGCCGAGGTCGACGACACGGCGTACGCCGTCGGGGGGCCCGCCCTGCTCCGCGAGTTGGGCGCGCGGGTGCCCGACGACCTGGCCGACCGGCAGGCCGACTGGTCGCGCCGGGGCGCGGCGGTGCTGCACCTGCTGCGCCTCGACGGCGACACGGCCAGCGTCCTCGGCGCCCTCGCGCTGGAGGATCAGGTCCGCCCCGAGGCCCGCGAGGCGATCGCCGAACTGCGGGCGCAGGGCGTCGGCAAGATCGTGATGATCACGGGGGACGCCCGCCCGGTCGCCGAGGCGGTCGCCGCCGACCTCGGCTTCCGTCCCGGCGTCGACGAGGTCTTCGCCGAGGTGCTGCCCGCCGACAAGGACGACGCCGTGGCCGACCTGCAACGGCGCGGGTTGCGGGTGGCGATGGTCGGCGACGGGGTGAACGACGCCCCCGCCCTGGCCCGCGCCGACGTGGGGATCGCCATCGGCGCCGGCACCGACGTGGCGATCGAGTCCGCCGGGGTGGTGCTCGCCTCGTCCGACCCGCGCGGCGTCACCGGCGTGATCCGGCTGTCCCGGGCCTCGTACCGGAAGATGATCCAGAACCTGGGCTGGGCGGCCGGCTACAACGTCGTCGCCCTGCCGCTGGCCGCGGGCGTGCTGGCCTGGGCCGGGGTGACGCTCAGCCCGGCGGTCGCCGCGATCCTGATGTCCGCCTCGACGATCGTGGTGGCGCTCAACGCCCAGCTGCTGCGCCGCGTCCGCCTGGGCCCCGGAGAGTGAGCCGCCGCTCATCCTGCCGACCAACAGAATTGTCTTGACAGGAAAAACTGTCGGTGGAACCCTGTGGTCATGTTCGACATCGCAGTGATCGAGGACCCGGCGGCGGCCGAGGCGTCGCTGGACCCGATGCGGGCCCGGCTGCTGGCCGCGCTCGCCGAGCCGGCCTCGGCGACGATGCTCGCCGCCCGCGTCGGCCTGCCGCGGCAGAAGGTCAACTACCACCTCCGGGCGCTGGAGCAGCACGGCCTGATTGAGCTGGTGGAGGAGCGCCGCAAGGGCAACGTGACCGAGCGGGTCATGCGGGCGACCGCGGCGTCGTACGTGATCTCGCCGGTGGCCCTCGCCGCCGTGCGGCCCGACCCGGCGCAGTCGCCGGACCGGCTGTCGGCGCGGTGGCTGCTGGCGCTGGCCGCCCGCCTCGTGCAGGACGTCGGCGCGCTCGTCACCGGCGCCGAGCGGGCGAAGCAGCGGGTGGCGACGTTCGCCGTCGACGGCACCGTCCGGTTCGCCTCGGCGAGCGACCGGGCGGCCTTCGCCGAGGAGTTGGCGGCCGCCGTCACGGCCCTGGTCGGCAAGTACCACGACGAGCACGCCCCCGGCGGCCGCGACCACCGGGTGGTGGTCGCCCTGCACCCCAGCGCCGACCCCGACGACAGCACCGCAAACGAGGAGCACTGACATGGGACACCACTTCGAGCTGCGCAAGGACGTCGAGCTGGCCGCCACGCCCGAGCAGGTGTGGGAGGCCATCGCCACCGGTCCGGGCATCGACTCCTGGTTCATGGGCCGCACCGAGGTCGAGCCGGGCGAGGGCGGCCGGACCCGCCTGACGATGGCCGGTCAGGTCGAGGAGTCGACGATCACCGCGTGGGAGCCCGGGAAGCGGCTGGCCGACCGCACCGAGCCGGCCCCGGACGGCACCTTCATGGCCCTGGAATACCTCATCGAGGGCCGCGAGCAGGGCAGCACGACCCTGCGGCTCGTCCAGAGCGGCATCCTCGGGGACAGCTGGGAGGCCGAGTACGAGGCGATGGGCATCGGCTGGGACATGTACCTCGGGACGCTGGCCGCGTACCTCGCCCACTTCCCCGGCCGGACCGCGGCCCCGGTCTCGGCGTTCCGTCCGGACGCCGGCGGCGCGGACCGGGTGTGGGCGGCCGTGGCCGAGGCCTTCGGCGTCGCCGGCCCGATCGCCGAGGGGGACCGGGTCCGGTTCACCGTCGGCGGCCTGCCGCCGATCGAGGGCGTCGTCGACCTCGCCGGCCTCCCGACCTATGTCGGCGTCCGTACCGCCGACGCGCTCTACCGGTTCCTCTACTCCGGCGCCGAGCGCGGCGACGCCCTGGTCCTCGGCCACCACGTCTTCGCCGCCGGGCAGGACCCGGCCCGGGCCGAGCGGGCCTGGCAGGACTGGCTGGCCGCCCTGCCCGTCGGCTGACCCGCCGGCGGGTGGCCCGGCCACCCGCTCCACCACCGGAAGCGGCCCCGCACTCAGCGACGTGCGGGGCCGCTTCCGGCGTGCTGCCCGCAGGCCGGAAGCGGCGAGGCGGTCGTGGACGACGCGGACGCGCTGGCCTGCCACCCGCGCCGGCCGTCGGTGCCCGTGCGGGTCGATCACGAGGTCCCCGTGCCGGGCCGTACCCTGCTTCCGGTCCGACAGGCGATCACGGCCGGGGGCGGGGTGTGGCCTGGGCGACACGGCCGGGCCACGCTTGTTGCATCAGATTGGCAATTGCGGAATGCTGGCGTTAGTGGCCGGCTGCCTCGGCGCGCGATGATCAAGCCATCGCCGGGGCGTCCGCCCGCTCGTGACCGTGGACCGCTGCGGGCACGGTCGGCCAGACCAGGACGCCGACCCGGCGTGACGCCGGGCGGTCGTGCGGAGAACAGACCCGGGAGCATGTGATGGGTACGCCTGTGTCCAAGCGCGTGACGGCGATCGCCGTCGCCGGGGTCCTCGCCGTGGCCGGCTGCTCCTCGCCGACGACCACGGCGACGGGCGCGGGTGGCGCCGGCACCCTCGTCGTGGCGACGGCGGGCGAGCCGGACGCACTGAACCCGGTGCTGAACTACGGCGTCGACGGCGGCTCCCTGATCTTCGACGGGCTGGTCGCCCGCGGCGCCCGCAACGAGCTGGTGCCGGCGCTGGCGCGGGAGCTGCCGACCGTGTCGGCTGACGGCAGGACCGTCACCGCGAGGCTGCGCGACGGCGTGCTGTTCCACGACGGCAGCCCGTTGACCGCGCAGGACGTGGTCTTCACCTACCAGGCGGTGCTGGATCCGAAGGTCGACTCCACGCTCCGCTCCGACCTGGACATGCTCGCCTCGGTCACCGCGCCCGACCCGTCGACCGTAGTGTTCACGCTGAAGTACGCCTACGCGCCCTTCCCGCAGCGGCTGGCCCTGGGGATCGTGCCGGCGAAGGCCCTGGCCGGGCAGGACATCAACAAGGCCGAGTTCAACCGCAAGCCGGTGGGCACCGGCCCGTACCGCGTGACGTCGTGGACCCCGGGCGACCGGCTCGTGCTCGCGGCCAACGACAGCTACTGGGGCGGCAAGCCCGCCAACAGCGGCGTGGTGGTGGCGTTCGTCGCCGACGACAACGTACGCGCGCAGCGGATGCGGGCGGGGGAGTTCGACGCGGCGGAGCTGGCCCCGAAGCTGGCCACCGGGTTCGACGGGCAGGCCGGCTACCGGGTGCAGCGGGTGCCCACCGCCGACTACCGGGGCGTGATGCTGCCGATGGGCAACCCGGTCACCGCCGACCTCGCGGTGCGGCGGGCGCTGAACGCGGCGGTGGACCGCGCGGCGATGGTCACCGGCCTGCTCGGCGGGGCGGGCGAGCCGGCGTTCGGGCCGGTCCCGCCGACGTCGGAGTTCGCCGAGCCGTCGATCGTCGGCAAGCCCGCCGCCGACCCGGCTGCCGCGACTGCCGCCCTCGACGCCGCGGGCTGGAAGCCGGGCCCGGACGGGATCCGCACCAAGGACGGCCGGCAGGCGGCGTTCGCGCTCATGTACCCGGCCACCGACAGCCTCCGCAAGGAACTCGCCCTCGCGGTGACCGCCGACGCGAAGAAGGTCGGCATCAGGATCACCCCTGAGGGCCTGACCTGGGACGCGATCACGCCCCGGATGAAGAGCGACGCGCTCGTCATGGGCTACGGCACCCCGTACGACCCGGACTTCGTCTCCTACAAGCTCTTCGGCTCCGTCTTCGCCGGCCAGGGCTTCTTCAACCCCGGCTCCTACCGGTCGCCCGTGGTGGACAAGGCGTTGCAGGACGGCCGCGCCAGCGCCGACCCGGCCACCCGCAGGGCCGCGTACGCCACGTTCCAGAAGCAGCTCGCCACCGACGCGCCGTGGGTGTTCCTCACCTACCTCCAGCACACCTACGTGGTGAAGGACGCGGTCGCCGGGGTGACCCCGCGGGTGGAGCCGCACGAGCACGACGTCGCCAACAGCCTCTGGTGGAACATCCACACCTGGACGAGGAAGTCGTGACGACGCCCGCCCCGACAGTCGCGCCGGCCCCGGCGAAGACCACGGCCCGACGCCGGACGCGCCGGATGGCCGGAGCCGGCAAGGTCGTCCGCCGGCGGCTGCTGGTGGCCGTGCCCATCCTCGCCGCCACCAGCGTCGGCATGTTCGCCCTCGGCGCGGCCTCGCCGATCGACCCCGCCCAGCAGTACGCGGGCGCGGCGGCGTTCACCACCAGCGAGGAGAACCTGGCGCAGATCCGCGCCAACTGGGGCGTCGACGACCCCCTGCCGGTGCAGTACCTCCGCTGGGTGGGCAACCTGCTCCAGGGCGACCTGGGCTGGTCCACCAGCCGCCACGAGCCGGTCACCTCCGTGCTCGCCGCCCGCGCCGGCTGGACCCTGCTGCTCGTCGGCGCCGCCCTCGCCCTCGTCCTCGTGGCGAGCCTGCTGCTGGGCACGCTGGCCGCGTACCGGCGCGGGGGCTGGTTCGACCGGGGGCTGCGCGCCACCGCGTACACCGTGCAGTCGATGCCGGTGTTCTGGATCGGGCTGGCCGCGATCGCCCTGTTCGCCCTCACCCTCGGGTGGCTGCCGGCGGGCGGGCTCACCGACATCACCGCCACCGGCACCGACCCCGCCGACGTGGCCCGGCACCTGATCCTGCCGGTGGGCGTGCTGGCGATCGCCCAGACGCCGTGGTTCGTCCTGTTCATCCGGGACGCCGTCGCCGACAGCCTCCGCGACGACCACGTCCTCGCCGCCCGGGCCCGAGGGCTGCCCGGCCGTACGGTCCTGTTCGGCCACGCCCTGCGTACCGCGCTGCTGCCGTTCCTCACCCTCGTCGGCACCCACCTGCCGGAGCTCATCGGCGGCGCCGTCCTGGTGGAGACCGTGTTCTCCCTGCCCGGCCTCGGCGCGGTCACCGTCCAGGGCGCGCTGGGCAGCGACTTCCCGTTGCTGGCCGCCACCACCCTGGCCACCACCGTCGTGGTGCTGGCCGCGAACCTCGGCACCGACCTCGCCTACGCCGCCGCCGATCCCCGGGTACGCCTCGATGACTGACCTCGCCCTGCCCGTCCGGGTCCGGCGGCCGAAGCCGCGTACGGGCCGGGTCGGTGCCGCCGTCGCCTGGACCGTGCTCGTCGGCGCGGGCCTGGCCTGCCTCCTCGCCCCCGTCCTCTGGCCGCTCGACGAGAGCGCGGTGGACCTGGCCAGCACCCGGCTCGCGCCCTCCTGGGCGCACCCGGCCGGCACCGACGACCTGGGCCGCGACGTGGCCCACCGCAGCCTCTACGGCCTGCGGGTCTCGCTGCTCGTCGGCGCGGTCGCCGCGCTCGTCGCCACCGTGATCGGCGGCCTCGTCGGCGCGGTGGCCGGCACCCTCGGCGGCTGGGTCGACCGGGTGCTGATGCGGGTGGTCGACACCATCGCGGCGCTGCCGCACCTGCTGCTGGGCATCTTCATCGTCGCGATGCTGCGGCCGAGCCTGGGCGCGGTGATCCTGTCGATCGGGCTGACGCACTGGCTCTCCACCGCCCGCATCGTCCGCTCGGAGCTGCTCAGCCTGCGCACCCGGCCGTTCATCGACGCCGCGATCTCCGGCGGCGCCAGCCGCGCCCGGGTGATCACCCGGCACCTGCTCCCGCACGTGCTGCCCCGGCTGGCGCTGGCCACCACGCTGATGGTGCCGCACGCCGTCTGGCACGAGACCGCGCTGTCCTTCCTCGGCCTCGGCCTGCCCCCGCACCTGGCCTCGATCGGCAACATGATCAACGACGGGCAGCGCTCCCTGCTCACCGGCGCCTGGTGGGCCAGCATCGTGCCCGGCCTGCTCCTCGTCGTCGTGACGCTGGCCCTGGCCGCCCTCACCGGCCGGTGGCGCGACCGCCTCGACCCGCGCGTACGAGCGGAGCTGAACCTGTGACCACCACCCGCGAGCCCACCGCCGCCCCGGCCGACCCCGCCGGGACCGTCGCGACGGCCGACTCCGTTGGCACGGGCGGCACCGCGGCCGACGGTCGGCCCGGCCTGCTGGAGGTCGACGGGCTGACCGTCCGCTTCCAGCTCCGCGACGCCGTGGTGCAGGCCGTCACCGACCTGCGCCTGACCGTCCACCCGGGCGAACTCCTGGCCGTGGTCGGGGAGTCCGGCTGCGGCAAGTCGGTCCTCGCGCACGCCCTGCTCGGCCTGCTCCCCGGCAACGCCACCGTCACGGGCCACGCCCGCCTGCGCCCGCCCACCGGGGCGGAGATCGACCTGGCCGGCTCCTCCGAGCGTCACCTAGCCCGCGCCGTACGCGGCCGGGCGGTCGGGCTGGTGCCGCAGAGCCCCGCCACCGCGCTGACCCCCGTGCGGACGGGCCGGCGGCTGCTGGAGGAGACCCTGCGCGCCCACGGGCACACCCGGCGGGAGGCGCCCGCGGCGGCCGAGCGGGTCGCCGCCGACGTCGGCCTCGACGCCGCCGACCTCGACCGCTATCCCCACGAGCTCTCCGGCGGCATGGCCCAACGCCTGGCCACCGCCCTCGCGCTCGCCCCCGACCCGCCGCTGCTGCTCGCCGACGAACCCACCACGGGCCTCGACCGGCCCCTGGTCGACCACACCCTCGACCTGCTGCGCCGCCGCTGCGACGCCGGCGGCGCCGTCCTGCTCATCACCCACGACCTGGCCGCCGCCCGCCGGGTCGCCGACACGGTCGCCGTGATGTACGCCAGCCGGATCGTGGAACGACGGCCCACGGCGGAGCTGTTCGCGGCGCCCGCCCACCCCTACACCGCCGGCCTGCTCGACGCCCTGCCCGAACGGGCCTTCCGGCCGGTCCCCGGCCACCCGCCGATGCTCACCGACCTGCCTCCCGGCTGCGCCTTCGCCCCGCGCTGCGGCCGTGCCACCGACGTCTGCCGCACCCCGCCCGCGCCCGCGGCGGGCGTCCCGGGCCGGGTCGCCTGTCACCACCCGCTGACCCTCGGAGCGCCGGCATGACCAGTACCGCGCTCGCCGCCCACCAGGTCACGGTCTCCTACGGCCGCCGCCGCGTCCTCGACGGCGTCGACCTGCGCGTCGCCCCCGGCGAGACGGTCGGCCTGCGCGGGCCCTCGGGCAGCGGCAAGTCCACCCTCGCCCGGGTCCTCGCCCTGCTGCACGCCCCCGAGGCCGGGCACGTCACCCTCGACGGCCACCCGGTGGCGGGCGCCCGGCACCGGCTGCCCGCCGCCGTCCGCACCCGCGTCGCGATCCTGTTCCAGAGCCCCCGCGCCGCCACCGACCCCCGGCTGGGCCTCGCCGACATCATCGCCGAACCGCTCCGCGCCACCGGCACACCCGAGGCGCAGGCGCGGGCCCGGGCGGCGGAGCTGGCCGACCTCGTCGGCCTCACGCCCGACCTGCTCGCCCGCCGCCCGCACGCGGTCAGCGACGGGCAGCTGCAACGCGCCTGCCTCGCCCGCGCGCTCGTGCACCGGCCGGACTACCTGCTCTGCGACGAGGCCACCGCCATGCTGGACGCCTCCACCCAGGCGCACCTCGCGGCCGTCGTCACCGACTACCAGCGGCAGCACGCCGCCGGGGTCCTGCTCATCACCCACGACCCGGCGCTGATGGCCCGCTGGGCCACCCGGGTGGTCGACCTGCCGACTCCGCCACAGCCCTGACCGCCCCAGCGGACCGACCGTCCCTCATGGTGTTCGTCACGTGACTTCCGGGCGGGCCGGCGGCTAGGGTAACGCTGCCGTGGTGTTCGGGAAGCCGGTGCAAGACCGGTGCGGCCCTCGCCACTGTGATCGGGAAGTCCGCGGCCCTCGTCGTAAGAGGTCACTGGGCGTCACACGCCTGGGAAGGCCGGCCACGGACGCACCTCCCGTCAGCCAGGAGACCGGCCACGGCACTGCGATGACCCGTCCACGAGGTGCTGGAAGGCGGTCCCGATGCGCGTGCGCGCTGTGCGGCCCACCCTGTCCCGGCGCGTTGCCGCGCCCCTGTCCGTCCTCGTCGTGCTGCTCGGCGGCTGCGCCACGGACGATCCGGCCACGACACCCCCGCCGTCCGCCGCCCCGGTCACGCTGACCAACTGCGGTACGCCGGTCACCGTCGCCGCCCCGCCCGAGCGGGCGGTGACCCTGAACCAGCCCGCCACGGAGATCATGCTGGCGCTCGGCCTGGCCGACCGGATGGCCGGCACGGCGTACCTGGACGACGCGATCCTGCCGGAGCACGCCGCCGCGTACGCCGCCGTGCCGGTGCTGTCGGACCGGTACCCGGCGAAGGAGAAGCTGCTGGAGGCGGCACCGGACTTCGTCTACGCCTCGTTCCACAGTGCCTTCGGCGACGAGGGCGTCGGCGACCGCGCCGCGCTCGCGGGACTCGGCATCGGCACGTACCTCTCGCCGGCCGGGTGCCCGAGGCGGCACCGGCCGGCGAAGCTGACCCTCGAGGACGTGTTCGCCGAGATCCGGGACGTGGCGGCCGTCTTCGGGGTGCCGGAGCGGGCCGAGAAGCTCATCGCCGAGCAGCGGGCCCGGATCGCCACGGCCGCCGCCCGGGTCGGCGCCGCCCGGGACGTGTCCGTGCTCTGGTGGGACGCCGGCACCGACGCGCCGAGTGTGGGCGCCTGCTGCGGCAGCCCCAACATGATCATGTCGGCGGTCGGGGTGGGGAACGTGTTCGCCGACCTCGGCGGCGGCTGGGCCGACACCAGCTGGGAGGCGGTCGTCGACCGCGATCCCGACGTGATCGTGCTGGTCGACGCGGGCTGGGACGCGGCCGCCGCGAAGCGGGCCTTCCTCACCCGGCACCCCAGCCTGAAGGACCTGCCCGCGGTGGCCGGGCAGCGGTTCGTCGTCGTCCCGTTCTCGTCCACCTCCGCCGGGGTGCGCGTCGTGCTCGGCGTCGGGGCGCTCGCCGCGGGCGTGGCGCAGCTGCCCGCCGGGGCGGACCGCTGACCGCCGTGGCCGGCCGCACCGCCCCCGGTCCGGCCCGCCGTACCGCCCCCGCCGGGGCCCGCGCGGCCCACCCGGTCGGCCTGGCGGCGCTGCTGGTGGCGTTGCTGGCCGGGCTGGTCGTGTCGATCGGCGCGGCCGTCACCGTCGGTCCGGCCGACATTCCCGTGTCGACGGTCTGGTCGGTCGTGGCCGACCGCCTGGGGCTCCCGCACGCCGAGGTGCCGCTGCTGCGCGAGCACATCGTCTGGCGGCTGCGCCTGCCCCGGGTGCTCGGGGCCGCCGCGGTGGGGGGCGGGCTGGCCGCCGCCGGCGCCGTGATGCAGACCGTCACCCGCAATCCGCTGGCCGACCCGTACCTGCTCGGGGTCTCCTCCGGGGCGTCGCTCGGCGCGGTCGCGGTCCTCGTCCTGGGCTTCGGCGGCGGGGTCGCCGCGCTCACCGGGGGCGCCTTCGCCGGGGCGCTGGCCGCGTTCGTGGTCGTCGCCGCGGTGGCCGGCCGACAGGCCGCCCTGGCCCCCACCAGGGTGGTGCTGGCGGGCGTGGCCGTCGCGCAGCTCTGCGGGGCGGCGACCTCGTTCGTCATCATCTGGGTCGCCGACCCGCACGCCACCCAGAGCATCACCTTCTGGCTCTCCGGCTCGTTGGCCCGCGTCGACTGGGCCGCCCTGGCCTGGGCCGCGCCGGTCCTGGCCGCCGTGCTCGCCCTGGTGGCGGCGTACGCCCGCACGCTCAACGCGTTCGCCTTCGGCGAGGACGCCGCGGCGAGCCTCGGCGTCCCCGTCACCCGGGTCCGATGGCTGCTGCTGGTCGCCACCGCGCTGCTCACCGCGGCGCTGGTCGCCGTCAGCGGCGCGGTGGGCTTCGTCGGGCTGATCCTGCCGCACGCCGCCCGGTTCCTCACCGGGGCGGACCACCGGCGCCTGCTGCCCGTCGTCGTCCTCGCCGGTGCGATCTTCCTGGTCTGGGTGGACACCGCCGCGCGGACCCTCTTCGCGCCCCGGGAACTGCCGGTCGGCGTGCTGACGGCCCTGCTCGGCGTGCCCGCCTTCGTGGTGCTGCTGCACCGGCGGAAGGTGCGTGGCTGATGCTCACCGTCACCGGCGTCTCCTGGTCCGTCGCGGCCCGGCGGATCCTCGACGACGTCACCTGCGCGGTGCCGCCGAGCAGCCTCGTCGGGCTGCTCGGCCCCAACGGCTGCGGCAAGACCACCCTGCTGCGGATCGTCGCCCGGCTCGCCGCGCCGGACACGGGGCTGGTCACGGTCGACGGCGACGACGTCGCCACCCTGCCCCGGGCCACGCTGGCCCGCCGTGCCGCGCTGCTCGCCCAGCACGCCGACACGGACCTGGACCTCACCGTCGGCGAGGTGGTGCTGCTTGGCCGTACGCCCCATCGCGGCTCGCGCTGGTCCGACAGCGCCGCCGACCGGGCCGCCGCGGCGGACGCGCTGGCCCGGGTGGACCTGGACGGGTACGCCGACCGCCGCTGGCGCACCCTCTCCGGCGGCGAGCGGCAGCGGGTGCAGCTGGCCCGCGCCCTGGCCCAGCAACCGCTGCTGCTGTTGCTCGACGAGCCCACCAACCACCTCGACATCGGCCACCAGTTGCACCTGCTGCACCTGGTCCGCCGCTCCGGGGTCACCACCCTGGCCGCGCTGCACGACCTCAACCTGGCCGCCATGTTCTGCGACGCGGTGGTCGTCCTGGCCGCCGGGCGGGTCGTCGCCGCCGGCACGCCCGCCGAGGTCCTCACGCCCGGGCTGCTCGCCGACGTCTACGGGGTGCGGGCCGACGTCGGGGCGCACCCGGCCACCGGAGGGCCCGCCATCACCTACCACCCGCCCGCGCCATGACCGTCGCACCCGGGTGCCTCGTCACCGTCTGCCGCGACTGCTGCTGCGGCAGCACCCGCAAGCACCCGTCCGTCGACCACGACGCGCAGCTGCGGCGGCTGCGCGCCGGGCTGCCTCCACCGCACCGGGTACGGATCAGCGCCTGCCTCGACCTCTGCGCGCAGTCCAACCTGGTCGTCGTGCATCCCACCCCGGCGGCACGCCGCGCCGGCGCGCGGCCGGTCTGGTTCGGCCTGGTCCTGGACGACGCCGTCGTCGACGACATCGCCGGATGGGTCCGGGCCGGCGGGCCGGGCGTGGCGCCGCTGCCCGCCGCGCTGGAGCTGTCGGTGGTCGCGCCGGCGTTCGACCCCGGCCGGTGAGGCGGCCTCAGGCGGTCCCCGCCGCACCGGCCCGACCGTCGCCGGTCCCCGCCGCACCGGCCCGACCGTCGCCGGTCGTCGCCGCCGGGCCGCCGTCACCGGTCGGGCCGCCGTCACCGGTCGGGCCGTTGCCCACCCGGCCGTCGTCGGCGCGGCCGGGGGCGGTGGGATCGGCGCGGCCGGCGGCGGCGAGGAAGGCGTTGTAGCGGGCCAGGTCGTCCGGCTCGCCGCTGGCCTCGGCGCGCGCGGCGGCCCGGTCGAGGCGGGCCTGTTCCCGCCGGTCGGCGCGGATCCACTGGCGGACCAGCACGACCAGGACGACCGCGGCGGGGATCTCCCCGAACGCCCAGGCGATGCCCGCGCCCAGCTTCTGGTCCTCGATCAGCGACGACGCCCAGTCGGGGTGGACGGCGACGTACCAGTCCGGGGCGATGAGGGTGGTGGTCTGCATCAGCACGAGGCCGAAGAAGCCGTGCGCCATCATCGACGCGAGGTGGATGATCACCAGGAGGGGGTGGGCGAGCCTCGGCCGGCCCAGGTCGATCCCGATGAGCACCCAGAACAGCAGGTACCCGGCCACCACGAAGTGGGTGAGCATGGCCAGGTGGCCGAGGTGGGAGCGCATCAGCGTGCCGAGCAGGTCGCTCAGGTAGAGGCCGAAGAGGCTGCCGGCGTAGATGCCCAGCGCGACCAGGGGGTGGGTGAGCAGCCTCGCTGGTCGGCTGTGCAGCGCCAGCAGCAGCCACTCCCGGGCGCCGCGGACCTGCGGGTCGGCGGGGCGACGCAGGGCGCGCAGCGCGAGGGTGACCGGGGCGCCGCCGACGAGCAGGATCGGCACCAGCATCGACAGCACCATGTGCTGCACCATGTGGGCGCTGAACAGCACGTACGCGTAGCGGGCCACGCCCAGGTTGGTGACGGCGGCCAGCAGCAGCAGGCCGGCCGACCAGCTCGCGGTCCGGGCGACCGGCCAGCGGTGGCCGGCCCGGTGCAGCCGCCACACCCCGGCCAGGTAGCCACCGATGCCGAGGACGGTGAGGGTCAGGAAGAACATGTCCGGCAGTGGCTGGCCGACCAGCCGTTCCGGGGTCGGCGCGGCGGGCATCGGGAAGCCGAGCAGCTCGGTGATCGGATCGGCGTCGAGCGGGTCCTGCGTCACCGGGGTGGGGCTGCGGGACAACGCCACCGCCAGCCCGACGGTGGCGGCGAACACGACCAGCTCGCCGGCGGCCAGCCGGGCGAACGCACCGCGTCGGCCCGCGCGCAGGGCCGGCAGGGTCCGCGACCGGTGCACGGCGCCCAGGGTGCCCAGCACCGCCAGGGCGACGAGCTTGCCGAGGACCAGCCAGCCGTACCGGGACTGCCAGAGCTCGGCCACGTCGCCGAGGCGTACGGCGGCGTTGGCCGACCCGCTCACCGCGACGGCCACGAAACAGCCCAGGGCGAGGCGGCCGTACCGGTCGGCGGCGTCGGCCAGCTGTCGGCTGCGGCGGACCATCAGCAGCGCCACCAGCCCGCCGACCCAGAGGGCGGCGGCCAGCACGTGCAGGGCGAGGCTGGACACCGCGATCTGGTGGTTGCCCGCCCCGGCGGCGTGCCCGGTGAACGCCGGCGGCAGCACCCCGACCAGCGCGATCGACGCCGCCGCGGCGGCGAGCCCGCGCGACACCCCCACCCGGGCCAGCACCGCCACCGCCAGCGCCAGCCCCGCCTGGAGCAGCAGCGCCTGCCCCTGCGAGATCGAGGTGGCGAAGCTGACCACGGTGGCGGCGCCGAGCCCGTCCACGGGGACGCCGAGCAGGTCCGACACCGTCAGCACGATCAGCGCCACCGCGGCCACCGCCCAGGCCGTGGCCGCCGCGCCCGCGCGGCGCAGCAGCAGCCAGCCGTACGCCGAGACGCTCCGCCCGTCGCCGGGCAGCAGGAACGCCGCCGTCACCGCCATCCCGACCGTCAGGGTCGCGAGGCCGTCGGCGAGCAGCCGGACCACGGGCAGCGCCCACGCCGTGACCGGCCCCGGATTCGGCAGCCCGGGGATCGCGACCGCGACCGCGTCGCCGGCACGCAGGCCGAGCAGGAGCACGGCCACCGCCGACGCCACGGCCGCGACGGGCACGAGCCACGCGCCACGGCCCCGCGCGCCGGGACGGCCGCCGGCGCCGGGCGGGCCCCCGGCGGGTACGGCGTCGCCCACCGCCGTCGCCGCCACGGAGTCGGCACCCGGGAGCCGGGCGGGGTGGGCAGGGCGGGAAGTGGTGTCTGGCACGTCGGTGTCCCTTGGTGTTCGGGGCGGGGCGGCGGTTCGCGACCCGGTGGTGCGGCGGTTCGCGACGCGGTGGTGCGGCGCCGGGGTGTCGAGGTCGGGGTGCTGCCGGTCAGTGGGTCTCGCGGCGCCGACGCAGCAGCAGCGTGGCCCCGCCGAGGACGGCCACCAGGACCCCGGCGGCCACCAGCGCGGCGGCGCCCGTCCCGAAGCCGCCGGAGCCGGTCGCGGGAGCGGCGGCGGGGCCGGCCGACCCGGTGGAGGCGGCGGTGGGGCCGGCCGATCCGGTGGCCGGCGGGGCGGCGGTCGCCCCGGCAGCGGCGTCGCCGCCGACGACGGTGAACCGGTACGAGCCCTGCACGGGATGCCCGTCGGCGGAGACGATCCGGTAGGCGACGGTGTAGGTGCCCTCGCCCAGCGTCTCGTCGACCGTCACCGTCCCCTTCGTCCCGTCGACGGTGGGCGCACCGGTGGGGACCTTCCCCCGGTCGGCGTCGGTCAGCGCGATGGTGGTGAAGGTCGGGTCGAGCCGCTGCGCGAACTCCAGCGTGACCCGCGTCGGCGGCGTCGTCAGGCGCTCGCCGTCGGCGGGGCTGGCGGCCCGCAGCGTGTTGTGCGCGGCGGCGGGGGCGGCCGGTACGAGCAGCAGCGCGGCGGCGGCCAGCGCGGCGGCGACGAGGGCCGCGGCGGTCGGGTGGCGGAACCGGGTGTGCATGTCTGGTGCTTCTCCTGGTCGGTGGTGGTCGGCCGGGCAACTGGGGGCCGAGGAGGTGCCGAGGGGGACGGGTGGTTCCGGTCAGGCCGCGCGGCGGTCGGAGACGTGCGCGGAGCCGGGGTACGGCGACGGGAGCAGCCGCAGGCCCGGCGACTCCGTGGGCTCGTCGGCGGGCAGGCTCCAGCGGGGTTCGTCCGGACGGCTGCGCCGGGTCGGGCCGTCGGGGCGCAGCCCCGGGCGGGACAGGGCGACGACGATGACGTAGCCCGCGAGCAGGAAGCCGTGGCTGACCAGCCGGGCGGTGTCCACCCGCCCGGTCAGCAGGTCGTTGACCGACAGCAGCGCGAGCATGCCGACGAAGGCGCTCAACGTCGGCACCAGCCCGGTCGGTCGTGTGCGCCGGGCCGCGACGAACAGGAAGCCCGCGCCCACGGCGACGTTCCACGCCGCCGACTCGTGCCACAGGTGCCCCGACATCAGCCCGCCGGCCGCCGCGTGCGCGTGTGCGCTCGCCGTGCCGCGTCCGACCTGCGCCAGGCCCAGCACGAGTTGCAGCGCCCCGACCAGACCCAGGACCGCCCGCAGGGTGAGCACGACCCGCTCCCGCCGGCGGCGCGGGGCCGGCGTGGGCAACGTGCCGAGGATGACGTCGGTGAGGTCGTCACCGGAGACGGCCACCGAGAGCCGGGCCCGGCGGGTCACCGCCGTGGCCTGGTCGTACCACGCCCGGCAGCCGCCGCAGCCGGTCAGGTGGGCCGCCACCGCCGTCCGCTCGGCGGCGGTCTCCTCCCCGTCCAACTGCGCCGACAGCACCTCGCGCCACTGCTCGCACCCCATGTACCGGTAGTCGGCCCGGACGCGTCGTTGGTTCCCGCGCAGTTTGGTGGACCGTCGCCTTCCCGCAGGTCAGCGCGGGGAGTGCCGCTCAGCCCGTGGCGGTGCCGCCCCGGCGCGCGTCTGGCCCGGACCAGCTGCGCACGGCGGCGACCAGATCCTCCCGGGCCCGGGCCACCCGGGAACGGATGGTGCCCACCGGGCAGCCGCACACCTCCGCCGCCTCGGCGTAGGACAGGCCGAGGACCTGGGTGGCGACGAACGCCTCCCGCCGGTCCCTGGGCAGCGCCGCGATGAGGCGTTCGAGCACGACCCGCCGGTCGAAGCCGCTGTGCGTCGGGTCGGGGACGTCGTACCCGTCCGGCATCGGCACCGTGCGCGGCCGTGACGTCACGGTGCGGACGTGGTCCGCCGCGACCCGGCGGGCGATGGTGAGCAGCCACGTGCGCGTCGAGGAGCGTCCGGCGTACGACGGCAACGACCGCATCGCCCGCAGGAAGGTCTCCTGGGCCAGGTCGTCGGCCTCGCGGGGCGCGACCATCGCGGCGAGGAAGCGCCGGACCTGCTGCTGCGTCGCCCGGACGAAGCAGGCGGCGGCGGTCGGGTCACCCCGGCCGGCGGCCAGCGCCCACGCGGTCAGCTCCGCGTCGTCGGCCATCCGGCACCTCCGTGTCGGGCCGCCGGAGGGCGGGTGCCCGACGACAAGCACGACAGGTCGTAGTAGTGACTGGCCGGTAGCGTACCGCAGGCGGCCCGGTGCCGGCCGGCCCTCGGCGCCACCCCGCCCGGGTGCCCGGTGCCCGTCGCCGGCGGCTGTCTAGCATGGTTGGCCCCCCACCCGACCGTCGAAGCAGGCAGCCCATGACCGCTACGGTTTTCGAGAACGCCCTGATCCACACGCTCGACCCCGCCCGTCCACGCGCCGAGGCCATGCTGGTGCGCGGCGAGCGGATCGTCGCCGTCGGAAGCCTCGACGAGTGCCGCGACCGGGCCGGCGGCGGGGCGCGCCGGGTCGACCTCGGCGGGATGACCGTGCTGCCCGGGCTGATCGACAGCCACCTCCACTCGGCGCTCTACGTACGCGGCCTGGAGCAGGTGGACCTGCGTGGCACGACCAGCCTCGACGAGGCGTTGACGCGGATCGGGCGGCACGCCGCCACCCTGGCGCCCGACGCCTGGCTCTTCGGCGGGCGCTGGGACAGCCACAAGTGGGACCGGCCGGTGCAACCGACCCGGGCCGACCTGGACCGCGTCTGCCCGGACCGGCCCGCCGTGCTGCCCAGCATCGACGGGCACACCACCTGGGTCAACACCGCCGCCCTCCGGCGGCTCGGCATCGACGCCGACACCCCCGACCCGGTCGGCGGGCAGATCGCCCGCGACGAACGCGGCGAGCCGACCGGCATCCTGCGGGAGGCGGCCGGGGACGCGGCCTACGACGTCCTGCGCTCCTCGCTCGCCGGTGACCTGGTCGCGCAGTTGCGCACCCACCTGCCCCGGCTGCTCTCCGTCGGCCTGACCAGCATCCACGACCTCGACGGGCAGGACTGCCGGGCCGCCTACGAGACCCTGTACGCCCGGGGCGAGCTGCCGCTGCGGGTGCACAAGTCGATCCCGTCGACCGCGTTGGACGAGGTGATCGACCTCGGCTGGGCGACCGGCGACGGGAACCGCTGGCTGAGCACCGGCCCGGTCAAGATCTTCACCGACGGGGCGCTCGGCTCGCACACCTGCCTGATGACCGAGCCGTACGACGGGGAGCCGCACAACCACGGCATCGCGGTCACCCCGGCGGAGGAGTTCGAGCGGCTGGTGGCGAAGGCGGCCGGCGCCGGCATCGCCGTCGCGGCGCACGCCATCGGCGACGCCGCGAACCAGATGGTGCTGCGGGCGTACGCCAACTGGCAGGAGTCGGCGCGCACCAACCCGACCGTCGCCGGGGCGGTACGGCGGCTGCGGCACCGGATCGAACACACCCAGCACCTGCGGCCTGCGGACGTGCCGCTGCTCGCCCGGCTGGGCGTGACCGCCTCGATGCAGCCCACCCACTGCACCAGCGACATCCCCCTGACCAGCAGGATGCTCGCTGGCCGGGACCTCGCCTCGTACGCCTGGCAGAGCCTGCTGGACGCCGGCGCGACGGTGGCGTTCGGCTCGGACGCCCCGGTGGAGGACCCGGACCCGTTCTTCGGCATCCACGCCGCGGTGACCCGGCAGCAGCCCGACGGCACCCCGCCGGGCGGCGTGGACCCGCACGAGCGGGTCAGTCTCGACACGGCGCTGCGCTGCTTCACCGAGGCCGGCGCGTACGCCTCCTACGAGGAGCACCTGAAGGGGCGGCTGACCCCCGGCATGCTCGCGGACTTCATCGCGCTGCCCACCGACCCGTACCAGGTCGAGCCGGCGGACCTGCGCGACCTCACGGTGGCGCTCACCGTGGTCGGCGGGGTCGTGCGCTGGCAGCGCTGACCGCCGCCGCGGCGACCTCCCGGGGCGCGCGGCAGACGGCCAGCGCGGCGCGCCCCGGCCCGGCGGGCATGACGAACACGGCGACGTCGCGCGGCGCGGGCACGCGGGCGATCGCGCGCACCTCGCGGCGCCGCCTGGTCCAGGTCAGCAGGGGTACGGCGGCGAGGGCCGTCCGGGTCGACACCAGCGCCCTGTTCCGCATCGTCCCACCCATCCGTAATCCTCGATCTGGCGCGTCGGCCGTCGCGCTCGGGGAGCGGGCCGTCCGCCCTGCTCACCAGGGTGGCAAGGGTGTCCGGAGGGTGGGCGATCGCCTCCTGATCATGATAGGGAGGAGGTACGCGAGGAACAGGGGGCGGCCATGCGGTTCGAACGTACGGTGATGGCCGGGATCGGTGTCTGCCAGCGCTTCACGACGGCGAAGGGCCAGCGGGCCGCCGTCATCTCGCACGTCAACGGCCAGCGTGACCTGGTCGTCTACCACCCGAAGGACCCGGACACCGCGCTGCACACCCTGGTGCTGGCCAGGAGCGAGGCGTAGGCCGTGGCGACCGTGCTGGACGAGGCGGTGACGGTGGACCACGTCGCCGAGCTCGAGCGACGGCTGCCCGGGGTCTCCGTCGTGCGGATACCCGTCAGCGCGGGCTCGCCGGCCGACGGGCGGCCCCTCGCCGACACCGGCCTGGCCGGGCAGCCCCTGGCGCTGCTCGCGGTCGTCCGTGACGGCACGGTCGTGCCGACCCCCGGCGACGGGTACGTCCTGCACGTCGGTGACGAGGTCGTGGTCGCGGGCGCCGAGGCCGCCACGTCGGCCGCCGCTGACCTCCTCGCGGGGGGCTGACGAGCGGGGCGTTCGCGGCGTCCAGGTCCGCCCCGCCGTCCGGTCGGTATCGCCCGAGATGCGGATCCGCTCCTTACCGGTTAGGGTTGGCTAACCGGCTGTCGAGCTCTGGGGAGGGTATGTGCTGGTTCTGGTGGCGGTCCACGCACTCGCAGCCGTGATCGCCCCGGGACTGATACGTATCTGGGGGCGACGGGCCCTCTACCTGGTGGCCCTGGCCCCCGCGGCGACCCTGGTCTGGGCGCTGACCCGGACCGGAACGGTCCGCTCCGGCACCCCGGTCGTCGAGACGGTCACCTGGGTTCCCCAGCTCGGCCTGGAGATCGCCCTGCGCATGGGCACCCTGGCCTGGCTGATGGTGGTGCTCGTCGGCGGGGTCGGGGCGCTCGTGCTCGCCTACAGCGCCCGCTACTTCCGCTCCGACGACCCGGGCCTGGGCCGCTTCGCGGCGGTCTTCGTCGCCTTCGCCGGGGCGATGCTCGGCCTCGTGGTCTCCGACGACCTGCTGCTGCTCTACGTGTTCTGGGAGCTGACGACCGTCCTCTCCTACCTGCTGATCGGCAGCGACCCGACCCGGCGGGCCAGCCGGCGGGCGGCCATGCAGGCACTGCTGGTGACCACCCTCGGCGGCCTGGCGATGCTCGCCGGGTTCGTCATGCTCGGCCAGCACGCCGGCACCTACCGCTGGTCGGAGATCGCCACGGACCTGCCCGGCGGCGGCTACCTGGCCGTGGCCCTGGTGCTGATCCTGCTCGGCGCGCTGAGCAAGTCGGCGATCTTCCCCTTCAGCTTCTGGCTGCCCGGCGCGATGGCCGCGCCCACCCCGGTCAGCGCCTACCTGCACGCCGCGGCGATGGTCAAGGCCGGCGTCTTCCTCGTCGCGCTGATGGGACCGGCCGTGGCCGGGGTCACGCCGTGGCGGCCGGTGCTGCTCGTCGGCGGGCTGATCACCATGTTCCTCGGCGGCTGGGCGGCGCTGCGGCAGGTCGACCTGAAGCTGCTGCTGGCCTACGGCACGGTCAGCCAGCTCGGCCTGCTGATGGTGGTCCTCGGCGCCGGCACCCGCGACACCGCGCTGGCCGGCGTGGCGATGGTGCTGGCCCACGCGCTGTTCAAGTCCACCCTGTTCCTCGTCGTCGGCGTCGTCGACCACGTCGCCGGCACCCGCGACCTGCGCGAACTCAGCGGCCTCGGGCGGCGGGCGCCGGCGCTCGCGGCGGTGGCCGGCCTCGCGGCGGCCTCCATGGCCGGCCTCCCGCCGCTGGCCGGATTCGTCGCCAAGGAGGCGGCGGTCGAGGCGTTCCTGCACGGCGGCACCGCCGACCTGGCGGTGCTCGCCGGCGTGGTGCTCGGCTCGGCGCTGACCGTGGCGTACACGCTGCGCTTCGTCTGGGGCGCCTTCGCCACCAAAGGCGACGTCCCCACCACCCAGGCCCGGCCGGTCCGGTGGCCCTTCCTCGCGCCGGCCGTCGTGCTCGCCGCCGCAGGCCTGGCGGCGGGGCTCTTCGCGCCCGCCGTCGACGAGGTCCTCGCCCCGTACGCGGACCTCTACCCGAGCGCCGAGCCCGGCTACCACCTCGCGCTGTGGCACGGGCCGACCCCGGCGCTGGGCCTGTCGGCGCTGGCGGTCGCCGCCGGCGTCGGACTGTTCCTCCTGCGGCACCGGGGGCGGCTGGGCCCGGCGGCCCGGCTGCCCTTCGACGGGGCCGCGGTCTACGACCGGCTCATCGGCGGGGTGGACCGACTGGCGGTGGAGCTGACCGGCGCCACCCAGCGCGGATCCCTCCCGTTCTACCTCGGCGTCATCCTGCTGGTGTTGATCGCCTTGCCGGGTGGGGCGCTGCTGGCCGGGCTGCCCTGGCCGCAGCGGTTCCAGCTGTGGGACACCCCGTTGCAGGCCGTCGCCGCCGCGGTGGTGATCGTGGCCGCCGTGGCCGCCGCCCGCGCCCGGCGCCGACTGACCGCGATGATCCTCGTCGGCGTCGCCGGCTACGGCACCGCGCTGCTGTTCATCCTGCACGGCGCCCCGGACCTGGCGCTGACCCAGTTCCTGGTGGAGACCGTCACGATCGTCATGTTCGTGCTGGTCCTGCGCCACCTCCCGGCCAAGTTCTCCGAGCGGCCCATCCGGGCCAGCCGGCGCGGTCGCGTCGCGCTCGGCGTCGCCGTGGGCGTGGTCACCGCCGGCATGGCGTACGTCGCGGCGGGAGCGCGGGTGGCCACCCCGATCTCCGTCGACTTCCCCGACGAGGCCGTCTCCTACGGCGGCGGCAGGAACATCGTCAACGTGACCCTGGTGGACATCCGGGCCTGGGACACCATGGGCGAGATCGCCGTCCTGGTGGTGGCCGCCACGGGCGTGGCAAGCCTCATCTTCCGCCACTCCCGGGACCTCGACCTGCGCCGGGGCATCCCCGGCGTCGGCCGCACCGAGTCGGCGCGGCCACGCTGGCTCACCACCGGCGCCACCACCCGCCAGCAGTCGGTCATCCTCCAGGTCGTCACCCGGCTGCTGTTCCACGCCATCGTGCTCTTCTCGATCTACCTGCTCTTCTCCGGGCACAACGCCCCCGGCGGCGGCTTCGCCGCCGGACTGGTCGCCGGGCTCGCACTGGCCGTGCGCTACCTGGCGGGCGGGCGTACCGAGCTCAACGGGGCCGCCCCGGTCGACGCCGGCGCGGTGCTCGGCGCCGGGCTGTTCGTCGCGGTCGGCACGGGCGTCGCCGCGATGCTGCTGGGCGGCGAGTTCCTGCAGAGCGCCCTGCTGGACCTCCACCTGCCGGTCCTCGGCCACGTCCACTTCGTCACGTCGGTCTTCTTCGACGTCGGCGTCTACCTCATCGTGGTCGGCCTGGTCCTGGACATCCTGCGCAGCCTGGGCGCGGAGATGGACCGCCAGCAGGAGACCGACCAATCCGAGACCGAACAGGCCGACGACCGGGCGAAGGAGCTGGTGTGAACCCGAACCTGACCTACGTCCTCGTGGTCGGCGTCCTCTTCGCCGCCGGGGTGACGCTGCTGCTGGAACGCAGCCTCACCCGGGTGCTGATGGGCGTCATCCTGCTCGGCAACGGCGCCAACCTGCTGCTGCTCACCGGCGGCAGGGCCGGCGGGCCGCCGATCGTCGGCACCACCGCCGAGGGGGACATGAGCGACCCGCTGCCCCAGGCCATGGTGCTGACCGCGATCGTCATCACCCTCGGCATGACCGCGTTCCTGCTCGCCCTGGCGTACCGCAGCTGGCACCTCAACGGGCACGACGAGGTGCAGGACGACGTCGAGGACCGCCGCATCATGGAGCTGGCCGACCGGGACGAGGGACCGGGCACCGACGACCCCGACACCGGTGACGGCGAGAGCGAACCGGCCGCCGCGCCCGACGACGACCGGACGGCGAGCCCGGCCGGGAACGCGGGGAGGGGCCGATGACCTGGCTCGTACCCCTGCCGGTGGTGATGCCGCTGCTCGGCGCGGCCCTGACGCTGCTGCTCGTCGGCCGGCCCCGCGCCCAGCGCCGGGTCAGCCTCACCGTCCTCACCGCCACCGTGGTCGTGGCGGCCACGCTGCTGGTCCGCTCCTCCGTCGACGGGCCGCTGGTCGTCGAGGTCGGCGGCTGGGTCGCGCCGCTGGGCATCGTCCTGGTCGCCGACCAGCTCGCCGCGCTGATGCTCGTCGTCTCCGCCGCCGTCACCCTCTGCGTGCTGGTCTACTCGATCGGGCAGGGCACGGCCGACGGCAACGAGGAGACCCCGCTGTCGGTCTACCACCCGACCTACCTCGTGCTGACCGCCGGCGTGTGCAACGCGTTCCTCTCCGGCGACCTGTTCAACCTCTACGTCGGCTTCGAGATCCTGCTGGTGGCCAGCTACGTGCTGCTGACCCTGGGCAGCACGGAGACCCGGATCCGGGCCGGCACCACGTACGTCGTGGTCAGCCTGCTGTCGTCGCTGATCTTCCTGATCGCGATCGGCCTGGTCTACGCGGCGACCGGCACGCTCAACCTGGCCCAGCTCGTCGACCGGCTCGACGCGCTGCCGGACGACCTGCGGCTGGTCCTGCAGGGGATGCTGCTGCTCGCCTTCGGCATCAAGGCGGCCGTGTTCCCGCTGTCGGCCTGGCTGCCGGACAGCTACCCGACCGCCCCCGCCCCGGTCACCGCGGTCTTCGCCGGCCTGCTCACCAAGGTCGGCGTGTACGCGATCATCCGCACCGAGACGCTGCTGTTCCCCGGCGGCCGCACCGCCGACCTGCTGCTGGTGGTGGCGGCGCTGACCATGGTGGTGGGCATCCTCGGCGCGGTCGCCCAGTCCGACGTCAAACGGCTGCTGTCGTTCACCCTCATCAGCCACATCGGTTACATGCTCTTCGGCGTCGGCCTGAGCAGCTCCCTCGGGCTCTCCGCGGCGATCTTCTACGTGGTGCACCACATCACCATCCAGACGACCCTGTTCCTCGCCGCCGGCCTGGTCGAACGCCGTGGCGGGAGCACCGCCCTGGACCGGCTCGGCGGGCTGGCCCGACTGTCGCCGCTGCTGGCCGTGCTGTTCTTCGTACCCGCGCTCAACCTCGCCGGGATCCCACCGTTCTCCGGCTTCCTCGGCAAGCTCGGCCTCGTCCAGGCCGGCGTGGACGACGGCGGCCCGCTGGCCTGGACGCTCGTCGCCGGCGGGCTGCTCACCAGCCTGCTCACCCTCTACGCCATCGCCCGCGTGTGGAACCTGGCCTTCTGGCGTGCCCCGCACCCGGACATGCCCGACGCCGGCGACACCGCCCACGCCGCCCGCACCGGCGGCGCCGAGCAGCCGCACCGGGAACGGGACCCCGAGGCGTCGGGCGTCGTGCTGCCCCGGCTGATGATCGGGTCGACCGCCGCCCTGGTGGCGCTCGGCCTGGCGCTGACGGTGGTGGCCGGGCCGCTGTTCGACATCAGCACCGACGCCGCCGACGACCTGCTGCGCCGGACCCCGTACGTCGAGGCCGTGTTCCCGGACGGTGCCCCGTGACCGGCGACCCGACGCCCCCCACCGGGCCGGCGAACCCGCCGCTGACCCGCAAGGCCCGCCGGCGCAACCGGATCGTCGCCGTGACCGGGCTGACCGGCGTCTGGGTGCTGCTGTGGGGCACCCTCTCCTGGGCCAACCTGATCAGCGGGCTGGTGCTCTCCTTCGTACTGCTGGCGGTGTTCCCGCTGCCGCCGGTGACCTTCGCCGGTCGAATCCGCCCGGTGCCGCTCGCGCGGTTCTGGGTGCGTTTCCTGCGGGACCTCGTGGTCGCCTCCGCCCAGATCGCCTGGCTGGCGGTGCGGTTCGGGCACCCCCCGCTCAGCGCGATCATCGCCGTGCCGCTGCGGGTCAACACCGACCTCAACCTCACGCTGACCGCCGAGGCGCTGTCCCTGGTGCCCGGCAGCCTCATCATCGAGGCCGACCGGACGACCGGCACCCTCTACGTGCACGTCATCGGCGTCCGCAGCCGCGACGAGGTCGAGCGGTTCCGGCAGGGCGTGCTGGACCTCGAAGCGCGGATCGTCGCCGCCATCGGCTCGCCCGACGAGCTGCGCCGCGTGACGCAACCCCACCCCGCCGGCCCGCCGGAGCCGGCCCACCCGGAAGGGGCACCCGCATGACCGTCGTCGCCGTGACCGTCGCCGCGCTGCTCGCCGTGGCCGTCGGCCTGACCCTCGTCCGCATCATCCGCGGACCGTCCATCCTCGACCGCGCCGTCGCCACCGACGTCCTGCTCGCCGTCGTCGTCGCCGCCATCGCCACCGAGGCCGCCTACAGCCGCGACGCCACCGCGCTGCCCGTGCTGGTCGTCCTCGCCATCCTCGGGTTCGTCGGCTCGGTCAGCGTCGCCCGCTTCGCCGCCCGGAGGAACGACAAGTGACGCTCGACGCCGTCCTCGACGTCACCGCCGCGGTCTGCCTGATCGCCGGCGCGCTGCTCTGCGTCGCCGCCGGGGCGGCGCTGCTGCGCTTCCCCGACCTGCTCGCCCGGATGCACGCGGCGGCCAAGCCCCAGGTGCTCGGCCTGCTGCTCGTGCTGCTCGGCTGCGCGCTGCGCCTGCGCACCGGCGTGGACATCACCACCCTCGTCCTCGTCGGCGCCTTCCAGCTCGCCACCGCGCCCGTCGCGGCGCACATGGTGGGCCGGGCCGGCTACCCGCACGACGAGATCCGCCGCGACCTGCTGATCACCGACGAACTCGCGCCCCACCTGGACCGGATCAGCTCCGGCCGGTCCTGACCGGCGCCCCCGGCCGGCGTCCGCAGGGGGGCGGCGGGCCCGGGCGGACGTACGGTCGCCTCCCGTGCCCCCCGCGCGGCGGGCTGCACCCGGCGGCGGCTCTCTGGCAACCTGCTGGGGGCCCGTCGACCGGAACGACGGTGCCATCCCCCGAAGCCGGCAGCGACGTGGACCACCGGAGGCCGAACGATGGACGGAGCACCGGCGCAGTACGCCGATGCGTGGGGCACGGACCGCACGCGCCAGAACGCCGCCTACACGGCCCTGATGGAGGCGACGAGCGAGCCGGTGCCCTGGGCCGACGACGTCTGGGACGACCTCGTCGGCCACCTGAGCGACGCCGACAACCACAACCGGGCCATCGCCGCGCAGCTCCTGTGCAACCTCGCCGCACGCCACCCGTCGGAGCGGATCCTGCGCGACCTGGACGCGCTGGTGGCGGTCAGCAGGGACGAGCGGTTCGTCACCGCCCGCCACGCCCTCCGGTCTCTGTGGAAGATCGGCCTGGCCGGGGAGAGCCAGCGCCACGCCGTCGTGGCGGCCCTGGCCCGGCGGTACCGGGAAGCCGCCGACGAGAAGAACGGCACCCTGGTGCGCAGCGACATCGTCGAAGGGCTGCGGCACCTCCACGACGCCGTCGGCGATCCGGCCGTCGAGCGGACGGCACGGGAGTTGATCGACGCGGAGGCCGACCCGAAGTACCAGCGCAAGTACCGCGGGCACTGGCGGTGACGGGGCGCCCACCCGCGGAGACCGTCGAGGCGCGGACGCGTACCCGGGCTCCGTGACCGGTGCGCCCGGCCGCGAGAATGCCGACCCGGGCCGCCACGCCCTGGCCCAGCTCGTCGCGAGCGCGCCGCCGAGGCTCCGACGACCCGAACCGACCCGCTCCTACCGGGTGGAGCACCCCGAACATGCCCGTACGGCGACGTGCCAGCCGCGAGCATGGGCGACATGGGGCTTCGGGACGGTCAGGGGCGGAACCTGCTGGAACGGCGCGAGGACGTGCGGCAGGCGAACTTCCTGGAGCTGTTCGTCGACCTGGTGCTGGTGTTCGCCCTGTCCGGCGTGGTGAGCCGCGTCGTGCGGGACATCACCAGCGGCGATCCACTCGTCCGGTGGCGTTCCCTGGCGTACCTGCTGGTGCTGGCGCTGCCGGTGATCTGGGTGTGGATCACCACCGCGCACATCACCAGCTGGTTCGACCCCCGGCGCGGCAAGATCCAGTTGGTGGTGCTGGCCAGCGCGTTCGGTCTGCTGATCATGGCCTCGTCGCTGCCCTACGCGTTCGGGGGCCGCGGCCTGGCGTTCGTGCTGCCGTACGTGATCCTGCACTGCGCCCGGCCGCTGATCCTCCTGCCCCTCCTGCGCGGGCACATCCTGCGCGGACTCTACGTCCGGTCGATGCTGTGGTGCGCGGTCGGCGCGGTGCTCTGGTTCGGGGGTGCGGCGGTCAGCGGCTGGCCTCGCGCCGCCCTGTGGGGCGTCGCCGTGACCGTGGACATCGTCGTCGCTCAGCTGCGCTGGCCGGTGCCCGGCATGGCCCGGCCACCTGTCAGCGCCTGGGCGGTGCACAGCGGCCACCACCTGCCCCACCGTTACCAGCAGCTCCTGATGATCGCCCTCGGCGAGACCATCCTCGTCGTGGGCATCACCCTCACCGACCTGCCGGTCACCCCGGCGACGTCGGCGGCGCTCGTGGTGGCGTTCCTGACCACGGTGCTGCTGTGGCGGATCTACTTCTACCGCTCCGGGCAGGTCATCGCCGACGCCGTCGCCGGCGCCGGTGACCGGCTGGCCGCCGGCCAGGCCACCGGCATCGCCCATGTCGTCATGGTGATCGGCATCGTCGCCACCGCCGTCGGCTACGAGCTCGCGCTCAAACACCCGGGTGGCCGGCCGGAACCGGTGTGGCTCGCGGTGATCCTCGGCGGGCCGGCGCTGTTCCTCTACGGCCGCATCCGGCTGGAGCGTGTCGTGTTCGACCGGCTGTCGATCCGGCGGATCGTGGCCATCGCGATCCTGGCCGCCGCAGCCGTACCCCTCCTCCTCGCCCCACCGCTGGCCGCCTCGGCCGTGGCCGCGCTGGTCCTGCTGGGCGTCGCCCTCGCCGACGCCTCCCACGCCGCCGGTCGCCCGCCGGAGGCGCCGTCACCGGCGCACTGACCGACCCGTGCCCGTACCGGCGCGGGCGGCACCGCGATCAGATGA
Source organism: Micromonospora sp. NPDC023633 (assembly GCF_040640035.1). Classification (NCBI taxonomy): domain Bacteria; kingdom Bacillati; phylum Actinomycetota; class Actinomycetes; order Micromonosporales; family Micromonosporaceae; genus Micromonospora; species Micromonospora sp. NPDC023633. Next base: position 33,503 of record NZ_JBFABB010000048.1, read on the forward strand.
TGGCCGTGCGGAGCTGGTCTTCGGCGCCTCACCGGAGCCCGTCCTCGGCGCTTCGCCGGCGAACGGGGGCTGCGGTCGACCTCGGCATAGCATCGATAAACTTGCATGTCTTGGTTGATCTCGTGTATGAAGGCTGCAAGCACGTCTGGGTGCTGGTTCCTGGGGAGGAGCGACGATGAAACATGCCCTACGCCGCCTGCGAACGGCGGCGGTCGCACTCGGCGCCTGCACGCTCGGGCTGAGTCTGATGTCGATACCCGCTGCCGAGGCGTCCGCGGTCCAACCTCTCGCACCGCAGTCCCAGCGGGCACCCGAGGCGGACCAGTTCCACGCGGAGGGCGTCACCACGGTCGGCGAGCTCCGCACCGTCGAGGGCGCGCTCTCCGCCGCCGGCGACGGCCGGACGCAGATCATCCGGCATCCCGGCGCGTCGTACGTCAAGGTGCACTTCAGCTCGCTGCGCCTGGCCCACGGCGACTACGTCACGGTGTCGAGCCCCGACGGCCGGGAGAGCTACCGGTACGACCGCTACCTGAACCGGGCGACCGGCTCGGACTACACCACCGACGGGCAGCCGGGCTTCTGGGCGATGTCGGTGGACGGCGACACCGCGGTGGTGACGCTGCACAGTAGCCGCGCCGCGCGCGGCAACGTCGCGACCATCGACCGGTTCTGGCGCGGCTACGACCGCACCGAGATCGCGCAGCACAATCTCTCCACGCAGTCCGTCTGCAGCACCGACGCCCGCCGCGACGTGGTCTGCTACCAGAACAGCCACCCCACGGAGTACGCCCGCGGCAGGGCCGTGGCGCGGCTGCTGATCAGCGGCGGTGGCATGTGCACCACCTGGCGGGTCGGCAACACCAACCGCATGCTGACCAACAAGCACTGCTTCTCCACGCAGTCCGCCGTCAGCGGCAGCGAGATGCAGTTCAACTACCAGTGCGCCACCTGCGGCGGCGCGAACCCCGGCGCCGGCACCAAGGTGAGCGGCGCCACCCTCTACAAGGTGAGCAGCGGTGGGTCCGGCGAACTGGACTACACCCTGTACTCGGTGAACAACTTCACCAGCATCCAGAGCTTCGGCACGCTGTACCTGGCGACGACCGCCACCAGCACCGGCACGCGGATGTACATCCCGGGCCACGGCGACGGCAGCCCGAAGCGACTGTCGATCTTCGAGGACACCCAGAACGGCGCGACGTGCACCGTCAAGAACGCGAACTACAACAGCTGGAACATCAGCTACAGCTGTGACACCTCCGGCGGCAACTCTGGCTCGCCCGTGCTGAACGCCAGCCACCGGGTGATCGCCCTGCACCACCTCGGCGGCTGCCCGTCGAACCAGGGCGCGAAGGCGCACCTGATCTACAGCCAGATCGCCAGCCTGATCGACAACAACGGCTGACGACGGCTGACAACGGCGGGCCGCCGGAGCGCGATCGCGCGCTCCGGCGGCCCTTCGGCATCCTGCACCTGTGCAACTACAGGCAACGCTGGTGTGGGTAGCCGTGCGTTGATGTGCTGAGCTCGTGCCGTGGGTACCGACATGGAGAGCATCGCTCTGCCGTTGGGCGCCGATCCGGTACGGGCCATTCGTGCCGACCCCGTGCTGTGGGAGTTGGCCAGCGAGCAGCCGCCGTTCTGTCGGCCGTGGGCCGGCGAAACCCTGCCGGACATCAGCCGGGAGCTTCTCGCCGTGCTACCGGCCGGAGCCGGCTGGGTCCACAGCTTCGGTGACCGCTCGTTCGAGCAGGCCGAATATCTGCTCGACCCGAAGGGCCACCGCGCGACTCGCACGTGGGAGGAGCGTGAGCGCTCGATGGCCTACCGCATCGTCCACGGCGATGAGGTCTTCGCCGAACATGCCACCAGCGGGCAGGGCTTCCGGTGGCGGTGCTCGGCGACGGCGTTCCTCGCCGCGGCCGTCGAACGGATCGACAGGCTGGACGTCGTCGCGGTCCGGCGCGACTTCTCCGTCGTCGAGATGAGCGAACTCGGGGTGTACAAGGTGCACGCTGAGGAGGAGGACGACCAGGCGTTCGCCCGCGTGCTGGCCGGACTTCGGGCGTTCGCCGACCACTGCCGTACGGTCGTCGAGCGAAAGCTGGATCTGATCATCACCCAGTACTGACTGCGTGGGACTGCCGGCGGCCCAGGCGTCGGACGCGACCCGGCACGCTTCTCCGTACGGGTGCGTGGCTGGCCCCGGGCGCGGGATGGTGTGGACGAGTGGCTGGTTGCGACGGGTGGACCCGCCGTGGGAGGGCGAAGAACGAGTTGGCCGCGCACGCCTGGTGTCCGGCGAGGCTCGGCGGCGACCCGGTGGCCCTTCGGGTTCCGGTCGCCGACGTTTTCGCCACGCGGCCCGCGCACGGCGCCGCCGTGGCGCTACGCCTTGTCGGGTACGACCCCGCTCGTCGTCTGCGCGCCGGTCGGCCTCGACGACCTGCTCAGCGGGGGTATGGCGGCGTGGTCAGACCAGGGTCAACCCGAAAGCCTCCCGGCAACGACTCGCTCTCCACCGTCCCGCCGAACGCTGGCCCGGGATCCGCGTCGTGATCTGTGGGCGCCCGAAGCCGCCGAGGCTGATTCCTGCGGGCCAGCAGCTCCGCCCGATGGGGTGGTGGAGACGTCATCATCTTGGCTGATTTGCGCGGTGTGTGCTCTCCACCGGTGCCACTTGGCCAATGATCATGGTCGTCGGCGCGCTCCGTGTGGTCCACGTAGGGTCGTCGCCCGGCCCGGACAAGGCAGGTCAACGCAGGCCACTCCCTGCCACCCCGTGTCAGCCCGGAGGTCGCGAGACTGACGACTCGCGCCCTCGTAGCTCAGGGGATAGAGCATCGGTTTCCTAAGACGACGCTCTATCTGTATCCAGAGGCTTACTACCTGCGGGTTCCTATTCCGTCTTCACGTTAGCGGGTCGCACACGCGCATTGCTGTGCTCGCTTGCCGAAGATCAGCAGAACAGGCGTAAGTCCTGCTCAGGCCATGTTTCGGTTGGTTCGACGTGTCCTTGCCGAGATCCGGCGAAGCTGCCGCGCCGCGTCAGTCTACGGTGCCGCAAGAGCTTGGGCCAGCAGCGCGGCGAGTTTGGCTGCGCGTGCTGGGTGGTGATGACCGACCCAGAGAACTCGTCCGATGAGGTATTGAGCGAAATCGGGGTGGCCCGTCCGGTTCTGTATGGCGAGGCCGGTGCGGGCAGCGTTGTGGAGGATGGCGCGGAGCCGGTCGTATTCGTCGCGTGGTGTGGCGGGGTGTTGGTTGACGACGAGTCCGGCGAGAAGTTGCCGGTCGGCGCGCCCGCGGATGCGGGTCTTACCTGGGTGGGCTTGGAAGCCCTCGTCGCGGGCGATGTCGGTGACGGCGGTGATCAGGTCGTGGATTCGGCGGGTGGTGAGGTCGCCGGAGAAGGCGAGGTCGTCGGCGTACCGGGTGTAGGTGATCTCGAAGGCGTCGGCGAGGCCGGTGAGGCGTCGGTCGAGTCGGTAGGCGCACAGGTTGGCCAGTGCGGGTGAGGTGGGCGCGCCTTGGGGCAGGTGGCCGGTTCGCAGCGTGGCGAGCCGCGTCGCCCGGTGCGGCAGGTGGGCTGGTGCGCGGCGGAGGACGGGGTGTGGGGTGCGGGTGGTGCAGAGTCCGGTGAGGGTGTGGGCGACGGGTTCGGGGTAGCCGGCGGCGCGGAGCAGACCGTAGACGCGGGTGGCGGGGATGTGGGTGAAGAAGGCGAGCAGGTCGATCCGGACGACGACCGGCTGCGCGGTGTGGGCGGCGGCGAAGGTGTGCGCGGAGCGGCCGGGTACGAAGCCGTGCGCGGCGGTGTGGACCGGGATGGGGCCGAGTATTTCGGCGAGGAGCCGGCGTTGCAGGGCGCGGAGCCGAGACTTCGGTGCCTCGATCAGCCGACCGTGGTCGGTCCACCGGTAGTGGTAGTGGTGCAGCCGGTGGGCGGTGGCGCGCCGGTTCATGGCGCGTCGGTCGGCGTACCAGTCGAGGTGCTCGATGCTCAGGTCGAGCATCGCGGCCAGGTCGCCGACGGTGTCGATGACGGGGGTGCGCCAGGGACGGCGGACGGTGCGGGTCGGCGTCACGGGCCGCGCGCGGATGACGATCGGCCGCTGGTGCTGGCGGGCGGCGGCGACTGCCGCGCGGAGCGGGTCGAGGGTGCTCAGGAACGTGGCCAGTTCGCGTGGCCGGTCGGTGGGTGGGTGCGGGTAGGCGGCCAGCACCGCGTCGGCGACCGGCCGCAGCCATCGCCGCCGGACCCCGAGGACGAGCCCACCCTGGCCGACGAGATCGGCGCGGCGCCAGCCCTCGCCGGCGAGGAACGCGTCGGCGAGCGCGGTGGCCAGGGCGTGGATGGTGGTCACGGGCAGGCCGGTAGGGGTGGCAGCGTGTCCCGACGATGCCCGGTCGTACGGGTGCACAGGCTCGCGGAGCGTGCCGACGCACCTGTGGTGTGGTGCCGAGGTGAGTGTCGCGTCCCCGGGGTTGCCCCGGAGAGACCATGACCGGACCCCGCGTGGGGGAGCGGCCTGGTCAGCTCGGGACACGCTGCCATGGGAGCAGCGTAGAGAACGGGGACCGTCATGGGTGTCCGCGATGCGCGTGGCGCGGTGGAGAGAACCGTGCAGGGCTGGGTCTCGCTGTCGTGGGACAACGGGCGTGCCGGCCGGAGTGCGTCGCGACCGTACGGCGCTGTTGATCGGTCGGTAGGCGGTACCGGTGTCGGGTCGATGTCGGCGCGGCCCTCGCCGTGCCTGCTGGGGCACGCCGGTGACCCTGACGACGTCCGACCAGAGAATCTAGGCTGGAACGACTAGACATCCTCGGCGCTGTGGAATACTCTTCTTCGAGTCGAGAGAGAAGATCTGTCAAGACGCAGACGGGCCGCCCGGCCGTGAGGTCACGACGGACGGCAAGAAGCGGGATTCGTTTCCGCCAGAACGGCAGTAGGAGTACGTCAGCCCCAACGTGTGATGCGCGATGGGGCGCGCAGGTGGGGCCAAGGCTTGCTCAGGGCTCCAGCTGATGTTCGCCGCACGTGTCGGGGCCATGAAGTCGCGTGGGCTCCGGCGCCGGCAAACCGTACGACCGCAAGGGTAAGAAGACGCAGAGGAAAGGGAGGGCCGTACACCGTTGGATCGCCCGCCAGTAGCCGTCATTCCAGGCTCGGCGGACACCGCAGTTTCCATCGAACGAGAGGTGGTCTCCGGTCACGCATATGCGATCCTCGCACTCGAAGCCGTCAGTTGCGGCTGGTGCGGATACGACAAGCCGACGTTCCTGTCGGTAGATGGTGTTCTGACCCGTAACCCTGGGCCCCGGCGCGTAAGCGCCGGGGCCCTCGACGTGGAGGTGACATGGGGCGAAACCCCGATGACATGTTCGGCGACGAGAACACTCCGGCCTACACCATCGGTCAGGCCGCGGAGATGCTCGGCACCACGCAGGACTTCCTGCGCCGCCTGGACGAGGCGAAACTGATCAACCCGCACCGCTCTGCCGGCGGGCACCGCCGCTACTCCCGCTACCAGTTGCGTCTGGCCGCCCGGGCCCGGGAGATGGTGGATCAGGGCACCGCCCTGGAAGCCGCCTGCCGGATCATCATCTTGGAAGACCAACTCGAGGAAGCCCTCCGGCAGAACGAGAAGCAGTAGCGGGGGCCAGCGGCGGCAGTCTGTGGCAGCACCACGACCTGCTGACCTGCCAGGTCAGCGACAACGGGCCCGGGCGAGATCGGCGAACGCGGCCTCGAACGCGTCGTCGGTATCGACCCGGACCGGGTTGGGCACCGACCAGTGCAGCCGGCCCGGACCAGCCCGCCGAGTTCCTCGTGGGCGTTGTCGCAGACGGCGATGACCAGGTCGTCGTCGCGCACGATGTCGGCGACATGGGAGGTGGCGGTCGGGTCCAGGGCCCAGCCCGTGCCGGTGGGCCATGGCGACGGCGCGCGGATGAACCCGCTCGGCGGGTTTCGTGCCGGCGGACGCCGCCGCGGTGTGGGGCCGCTCGGACCACAGAGCGGCGGCAAGCTGCGAGCGGGCGGGGTTGCGGGTACAGACGAACACCACCCGACCGACGCCGGTCAGCGGCGCCGGGGTCAGTGTGGCGAGGGCTTCGGGTCGCAGTCGCAGGTAGGTGCGGCGGCGGTCGCCCTCGGACCGGCCACGGACCACGAGGCCGGCCTCGGCGAGGACCTTGACGTGGTGGGCGACCAGGTTCGTCGGCATCCCCAGGTCTTGGGCGATCTCGCCGGGAGCGGCGTCGCCCAGGGTGAGCGCGTCCACGGTCGCCAGGCGCGCCGGGTCGCCGAGCGCGGCGTGGATCCGGGCGCGCCTCCGCAGGAAAGCAAGCTCAGTGGCCAGGTCCGCTCACCGACGTGGGATCGACGACGGATCATGTGCTACGGTAGCTGAGTTGCAGTTTTGATTTCCGTAGACGTTTTCCGGCGCCTGATGGGGCATCTGAAACCCATCCAGGCGCTTTTCGTTTTTCGTGTCGTTTCGACGCGGGTGATCAACGCGGCGGCGTAAGGGTCCGCACAGTGCGGTCTCTGACAGCCTGCGAAGGAGCAGACATGACTACCGGTACCGTGAAGTGGTTCAACGCCGACAAGGGCTTCGGCTTCATTAGCCCGGACGACGGCGGCGCCGACGTCTTCGCTCACTTCTCCGCGATCTCGGCGAGCGGCTTCCGCAGCCTCGACGAGAATCAGAAGGTGGAGTTCGACATCACCCAGGGCCAGAAGGGCCCGCAGGCGGAGAACATCCGCCCGCTTTGATCCACATTCTGTGAGCGGCGGCCCGACTGGTTCAGCGGGCCGCCGTCCGGCGTTTCATGCGCTCACCACGGCATCGCGAAAATCGTCGATCGGCAGAAGGCCGGTCATCTCGGTGTGGAGCCAGCTCAGAGCCTACGGTCGATCAGCGCCCGCCCCAGGGGTGAGACGTAGGCCAGGAACACCCCGACCTGGCTGTTCTCGACACGCCCGGCGGTGCCGGTGTACTGCCGCTGCATCCCAACCGAGCCCACGCCCTTCTTCGAGAACCCGGTCTCGTCGGTGGCCAGCACGGCGTCAGGGTGGCCGAGCTGCTCAACCAGCCAGGCGCGCACGTCATCGCGGACAGCGTCGCGTCTCGTCGCCGAACGGGTTCACCCCGGGCCCGCGTCCCACACCGCCGTGCGCAGCAGCCGCTGCATCGCCTGCGGATCGCAGTGGCCAGCCCGCTCCGCAAGCGACCAGCAGGTCTTACGTTCCAGACCCGACAGCAGCCCTTTTACGAACTGCCCAGCGGTCCGGCGTGGCTCCGCCCGCACGAACCGGTCAGCGACACGCGCCGCCGCCTCGTCCAGGATGACCCGCCACCGATCAACGTCTACGCTGTGGCACGCGGCCACCGCACGATCTTCGGTTGTCCTCACAAACCATCGATGATCAACGCGGTGGCCGTCTTCATACCTGCGCCACGCCCAACGCCGAAGTCAAGTGACGTTGGAGTATTAGGTCGTGACACCGAGTGGGTGTTCGCGGCGCCGCCTCGTGCGTCATTATCGTGCGGGGTGATCAACCGAACGTCACGGTCAGAGAGGCGCAATGAGCCACTTTCAGCACGGCCACCGGGTGGTGGGGAGCATCTCGGCCGAGGTCGTCGAGCGTTTTGGTGAGATCGTTTCCCCCGGCATTGAGGAGGCCTGGAAGAATGAGGGCGCCCTGGTCACCCAGGACGGTTTCGTGCGCCTCATCGATCCGGCGCTGCTGCTGCCGGTGATGGAGACGATCCTCCCGTCGCATCCCGGTGCGATCCCGCTCTTCACGACCGCCTGGGGCGACCTCGTGGTGCAGTACGACGACACCTACGTGCTCGTGCTGTACCGGTACGGCTTCTACGTCGAACACTCAGGCTTCGTGTCAGACTTGATCTTCGATCACCTGGAGGATCGCCACGCGCAGCAGACGAGGCTTCAACGTCAGTGCTATGACGACGCGGTAGCGACGTTGGGTGAACCGGCGATCGACGAGTGCTTCGGGTTCAAGCTGCCGCTGGCGATGGGCGGGTCGGAGGTTGCGGACAATGTGGTGCGGCGCAAATTGAAGGAGCATCTGTTGTTCCTGGTACAGACCGGCGGCGCGCCGTTGGACCTCGACGAGGTCGACCCGCCTCAGGACGAGCCGCTACCGAGGGGCCGGGTGGCCGCGGGCACCGGAGCGCTGACCGGTGAGGAGAAGGAGTGGGCGGTGCTCGGCGAGCAGCAGCTCGACGCGCTACAGCCGGGCCTGGAGTTTGGCATCGAACGCCTGCCTGGTGAGCAGGCGGTGTACGTCTGGCAGATGGGCTTCGGCGGTGCTCAGCTGATCATCAGTCACGGCGGGGCGTTGCTGTTCGGTACGTCGGCGTTGGAGCGAGACCAGATGATCGCAGCATGGCGCATCGGCAAACGCACCCCGGCTGCGGACCTGACCGCGGCGGCGGCACAACGCCGCCAATAGCGATAGCCGGCATTCACCAGACTCGACGGTCATTTGAGGCGTAACGCAAATAGTTTGTTATCTTTGTCAGTGTATGGGCGTTACGGTGCGGGATGCGCGGCGGCTTTCTCCTCAGGCACAAGAGGATCTGCGCCGTCGGGCTGTCGCGGCGGTCAAGGCGGGGCATACCCAGGCGGCGGTGGACACAGTGCTCGGTGTGTCACCGCAGGCGGTCTCGCGTTGGGTCAACGCCTTCGACCGTGAGGGAAACAGGTCGCTCAAGGCCGGTAAGCGGGGCCGACGTCCGGGTGAGCGGAAGGCCTTGGACCCGAAGCAGGAAGCCCGGGTACGGCGGGCGGTGCTCGGCAAATACCCCGACCAGGTCGCGTTGCCGGGCCTGGTGTGGACCCGCCCGCAGGTACGCCAACTGGTACGCAACTGGTTCGGTATCGGCTTGTCGTTGGTGACCATCGGCAAGCACCGGGCGGCCAGGGATCCGGCATCGTCCGTAGCACTGTGGTCCGGCCGGCCGGCCGGCCGGCCGGCCGGCCGCCCGCGCGCTGCTGCGGGCGCTGCGTTGGCCCGCCGGTCACCGACTTCACATCGACGCCACCGACGGCCTGCTCCTGGTCACCGCGGGACCTGACGGGAGGCACATCGTCGGCGCCCGCGGGGGTGGCGCATGTGACCACCGGTCCGCCAGGTTAGGGCATGAACACCGTCTGCCCGTTAGCGCGGGCCTCGCGCACCATTTCCAGGAACTCCTGCTGCATCAGCGGGTCCAGGCCGGTGGTCGGCTCGTCGAGGACCAGCAACTCCGGCTCGTGCATGAACGCCTGCACCAGGCCGACCTTCTGCTTGTTGCCCTTCGGCAGGCCGCGGATCCTGCGGGACAGGTCCAGTTCCAACCGCTCCGCCAGCTCTCCGATGCGTCGGGCGGATACGCCACCACGGGCGTCGCCGAAGAATTGCAGCAGCTCCGCCACCCGTTCCCGTCCCTCGAACGACAGCTCGCCAGGCAGGTAGCCGATCCGGCGGCGGGTGTCGACGCCGTGCCGGGGAACGGCGCCGAGCACTGTGGCGGTGCCCCGGGTGGGACGGATGAAATCCAGCAGCAGCCTGATCGTGGTCGTCTTCCCGGCTCCGTTCGGACCGAGATAGCCGAACACCTCACCCGGCTGGACCCGCAGATCGAGATCTTCCAAACCGCGGCGACCGCCGTAGAACTTCGTCAGGCTCCGGGCCTCGATCACCGAGTTCACGGCACATCCCCTCGCCCAGCGGCAACAGTAGGTAGCAGCGACGTGTCGGCCCTGGCCGGCACGCGGCGGGTTTCATCCATGCCGGCAGCTTCGCCTTCGCCCCAGCGGCTTTCCAGGCCGATGTCGTGACAGATGCGGACAGTGGCCGTTGCCGAACTTCGGCAACGGCCACTGTCGGCACTCGCCCAGGTTCAGTTGGGTGGGCGCAGGCCAGCAGTGCGTCGTGCATCTGGTGCCGGCCAGCTGCGCTACACCAACCCGCAAGGACTGGCAGAAAGCGCTCCGCGTCGCGGGAGAACTACACGGTTCCACGGTGGTCGCGGCCGAGGCCCGCTTCGAAGCGTTCGCCCCGCCGGGGCTCCCGCCTGTCGAGCCCACGCCTGTGGAGTGGCCTGCCTCACACGATGTCAGCACGGTCGGTCACGCGGTGTCTTGAGGCCGAACCCCTTAAAACGGAGGAGCCACTATGGCTGGGAACATCGATGTGGTCGTGGTCGGCGGCGGGTACGCCGGTGTCATGGCGGCCAATCGCCTGACGCAGCGCGACGCTGTAGCTGTGACGTTGATCAACCCGCGCCGGACGTTTGTCGAGCGGATCCGCCTGCACCAAGTGGTGGGCGGGTCCGATGACGCGGTCGTCGACTACCGAGAGGTTCTGGCCGAGGGCGTCCGGCTGGTGGTCGACACGGTGACCCGGATCGACGCGGCCGAGCGCAGCGTGACGTTGGCGGCCGGCGGCACCGTCGGCTACGACTACCTGATCTACGCGGTGGGCAGTGGCAGCGCCCACCTGGACGTGCCCGGAGCGGCCGAGTTCGCCTACCCGATCGCCAGCCTGGAGGAGGCACAGCGGCTGCGGCCGGTCGTCGACGCCGCTCCCACAACGGCCCCGGTGACAGTTGTCGGAGCCGGTCCGACCGGCATCGAAACCGCCGCCGAGCTGGCGGAGGCAGGCCGTACGGTGACCCTGGTCTGCGGTGGGGTGCTCGGCCCGTATCTGCACGCCCGGGGTCGGCGCTCGGTTGCTAGGCGGCTGGCCAGGCTCGGTGTGACCGTGCTCGACGGCCCCGGCGCGAAGGTGACGGCGGTGACTCGCGATGCCGTACGGCTCGGCGGCGGCCGAGAGGTGCCGAGCACGGTGACCATCTGGACCGCCGGGTTCGGCGTGCCGGACCTGGCCGGCCGCAGCGGGCTGAGCACTGACGCGCTGGGCCGCCTGCTCACCGATGAGACGTTGACGAGCGTGGACGACGCGCGCATCGTCGCGGCCGGGGACTCGGCGGCCCCGTCGGACCTGCCGTTCCGGATGAGCTGCCAGGCCGCGACGAGGATCGGCGCGCACGCCGCCGACACGGTGCTGGCCCGGATCGCGGGTGCGCAGCCGTCGCCCATCAACCTAGGTTTCTTCGGCCAGTGCATCAGCCTGGGGCGTCGCGCCGGCATCTTCCAGTTTGCCGCCAGGGACGACACCGCGAACGGGTTGTACATCGGCGGCGGCGCGGGCGCGAAGCTCAAGGAGTTCGTCTGCAAGCACACCGTCAAGCATCTGGCGGACGAGGCACGCAAGCCCGGCTCGCTCACCTGGGTCAAGGACGACAAGCGCCAGGAGTTGCTGGGGGCCAAGCGCGGCGAGGCGCCGGCCACCCGCTGAACGGACAGCCTGGGCCACGCATCGGCGATCCCAGTCGAACGGCTACCAACAATCGAGGGTGTCCCATTGGAGCTCCGCCCGTGCCGGATGGTCCCAGGACACCGGAGTCACCCACACAAGGCAAGGAGAGACCGCATGAACCTCGCTCTTTGGATCGCCAGCGGGCTGCTGGCGGCAGTCTCCCTGACCGGCGGAATCACCAAGACGTTCGTACCGAGGGAGAAACTGGCTGCGCTTAATGGCGGGGAATGGACCGGACACGCCAGCGTCGGCTTCATCAAGACCATCGGGGTCCTCGAGCTCCTGGCCGCGGTTGGCCTGATCCTGCCCGCCGTGCTCGACATCGCACCGTTCATGGTACCGGTGACTGCCGTCTGCTGGGTTCTGCTCATGGTCGGTGCGATGATCATCCATGTCCGCCTCAATCAGTTCAAACTGGTCATGGTGAACCTGGGCTACGTCGCGCTTGCAGCCTTCATCGCGTGGGGCCGCTTCGGCCTCGAGCCTTTCACCGCCTGATGAAGACGTGCCGCTGGCGGGGTGGTGTCGTGTTGGCGCGGGTGATCCGACGGTTGACGGCCGTCGGTGACCAGGCCGCCCGCGACGACGAAGGGACGCGATGTGAGCCACGCCACTGACCCGGCGACCGACACCTTCGTCGCCCACCGCAACCTGCTCTTCACCGTCGCATACGAGATGCTTGGATCGGCGACCGATGCCGAGGACGTCCTCCAGGAAACCTGGCTGCGGTGGATCAAGGTCGACACGGAGCACGTGCGCGACCAGCGCGCCTACCTGGTCCGGATCACCACCCGGCAGTCGCTCAACCGGCTGCGCACAATGAAACGCCGCAAGGAGGCCTACGTCGGCCCCTGGCTGCCCGACCCGCTGCTCACCGCACCGGACGTGGCCGAAGACGTCACGCTCGCCGAAAGCGTGTCGATGGGGCTCATGATCGTCCTGGAGACACTGTCGCCGACCGAGCGCGCCGTCTTCGTTCTGCGCGAGGCCTTCGATGTCAGCTACGACGAGATCGCGGCCGCCGTCGGCAAGAGCCCCGCGGCCGTCCACCAGATCGCGCACCGCGCCCGCCAGCACGTCGATGCCCGCCGCCCCCGCCAGGTGGTCTCCCCGAGCGAGACCCGAGCGGCTCTGGGTGCCTTCCAACGCGCGGTCGAAACCAGGGACCTGCAGGGTCTCCTCGACGTGCTCGCCCCTGACGTCGTCCTGGTGGGCGACGGCGGCGGCGTCAAGCAGGCCGCGCTGCGGCCGATCACCGGCGCGGAAAAGGTGGCCCGTATGTTCTTCGGTGGCCTGGGCAAGGTCGACGGCACGCTCACCGGTGAACCGACCGTGGTCAACGGCAACCCGGCACTCCTCGTACGCCTGGACGGCGAGCTCGACGGCGTCCTGGCGATCCGTGTCGAGGACGCCCGCATCACCGGCCTCTACTACGTCCGCAACCCCGAGAAGCTGACCCGCGTCGAATCCGAAACCCCGCTCACCCTGCGATGAACTGAGCTTCCCCCGTTTCCGGGCCCGCACACCGTGTCCGAGGTGCCGGCCGGCGACGGCGGCAGGCTCGGGGCTACTGTGCCCGCGGGCCGGGAGTGGGAATGGCTGAAGTGTGTTCCGCCTGCCTGTGGCTAAGCCTCGAGGTGCCACCCACTCCCGCCGCGCGGGCGCGCCGAGTTGAACGGGCGCGGCCTGGTGGCCGTAGACCCTGACGCCCAGGAAGTGGCGGGTATGGCTGCGTGTGTTTCGCCGTGATCGTTTGGCTGACGGTAGGAGATGCCACCCGTCGCTTCGTCGTCTGCGAGATTCGGTAGACCGCTGATGGAGACCCGCGACCTGCGTTCGCATCGTTAGAAGGTGCCGGCAAATCCGAACCCGCAGACGAGTGCCATCCGAGAGAACCGATCAACGAAGGGGAGCACGACGGTGGGAAAGCTGTGGATCGGCGTGGACATCGGCAAGACCCACCACCACGTGGCCGCCGTCGACGGTGACGGCCGGCTGGTCTACTCCCGCCGGGTCGCCAATGACGAGACCGCTCTCCTGGCGGTCATGGCTGAGGTGTCGACGCACGGCCGTCCGGTCTGCTGGGCGGTCGACGTCACCACCGGTCTGTCGGCGCTGCTGCTGACCCTGCTGTGGCGCAGGCAGGTCCAGGTCCGTTACGTCTCCGGCACCGTCGCGTTCCACATGGCCGCCGCGTTCGCCGGAGAAAACAAGACCGACGCCCGCGACGCGGTGGTCATCGCCCAGACCATCCGCATGCGCCCCGACATCCCCGTCCTGGAACCGTCTGACCGGCTCCTCGCCGAGCTGACCGTGCTGACCGGCTACCGCGCCGATCTCGTCGGGCAGCGCGTCGCGACCCTGTTCCGGTTGCAGGAACTACTCACCGGCATCAGTCCCGCCCTCGAACGGGCCGTGGACCTGAACCGGAAGGGGCCGATGATGGTCCTCGCCTGCTGGCAGACCCCGGCCGCGATCCGGCACGCCGGCGTCGGCCGCATCACCGCCCTGCTCCGACGCGGCCACGTCAAAAACGCCGCCCAGGTCGCCGAGGCGATGGTGGCCGCCGCCCGGCAGCAGACCGTCACCCTGCCCGGCCAACGCGCCGCCGCTGTGGTGGTCGGGCAGATGGCCACCGAGATCCTCGCCCTCGAGCAACGCATCGCCGCCGTCGACGACCTCATCGCCGAACACCTCGACCAACACCCACTCGCGCCGATCGTCAGCAGCCTGCCCGGCATGGGACCCCTACTCACCGCCGAACTGCTCGTCCACACCGCCGGCATGACCGAGTACGACAGCCCCGCGAAACTCGCCGCCCACGCCGGCCTGGCACCTGTATCCCGCGACTCCGGAACAGTTTCCGGCAACCATCGGCAGCCCCGCCGCTTTCACCGGCGGCTGCGACACATTCTCTGGATGGCCGCCTTCACCGCCGCCAGGGAATGCCCCACGTCGCGTGCCTATTACGAGAGGAAACGCGCCGAAGGAAAGAACCACCGCCAAGCCATCCTTGCCCTCGCCCGACGACGCGTCGACGTCCTCTGGGCGCTTATCCGTGATCGCAAGACCTTCAGCCGACCAGCATCAACCATCCGCGCCGCAGCCTGAACCAAACCGCTCTCCGCCGACGCGGCCCCATCGCGCCGGCCACTCCACCCAGCCCACCAAGATCAACGGGAGTCACATGGAGACTCCGGGTGTGGGTACGGCACTGGAACGCCGTACCGGGCAACCCGTCCTGGGCTGGGAGAACGGGGGTCCGGGTGATGTGGGTGAACGTGAGCCACTCCCTGCCACCCCAGGTGAACGCCCATGTCGCTAGACTAGGCCCTCGCGCCCTCGTAGCTCAGGGGATAGAGCATCGGTTTCCTAAACCGTGTGTCGCAGGTTCGAATCCTGCCGGGGGCACCAGGTCAGACCCTTGATCAACGATCATTCTCCTTCCTCTCGGCGCTTCCGTGCCCGTTGCGTGCCCGACCGAGGTTGTCCAGGTGAGCAGCCACCTCGGCGTCGCGGGAGTCGATCGCGCGGGCGTAGTGCCGGGTGGTGACATTGGCGTTGGCATGACCGAGCCGTCGGGCGGCGACGAGTACGCCGTGAGAGTCAGCCACCCAGCTTGCGTGGGTGGCGCGTAGGTCGTGCGGAGTGACGTCGGCGAGCCCGGCGGCGGCCACGGCTTGGATGAAGCGACGGCGGAAGCCGTAGTAGCTCTGCTGTCGGTGGGCGGTGTGCGTCTGCCGACCAGGGAAGGCGAAGGCGTCGGGGTCGTCGGGGAGGGTAGCGAGGTGTTCCCCGACCAGTTCGGCGACGAACGCGGGTACCAGCAGTGCTCGCGCTGATGGTTCTTCGGGGTGTCGATGACAGGGCCGCCCGGCAACTCGCTGGCCGCATCGGCGATGACCACTCTGCCGTTGGTAAGGTCGATGTGACGGCGGCGCAGCGGCAGCGCCTCGCCGATGCGCAGGCCGCCGTAGGCGAGCAGCAGCACCAGGAACCGGTCGGCGAGATCGCAGTTCGAGGCGAGCCGGTCGACCTCCTCGACGTGAGGATGTGCGGGTCGGCTTCCGGTATCCGAGGCAATTTGACACCCGGCATGGCGATGAAGGGATCATGCCGTTGTCCACCGCCGAGGTCATGATCTGGGTGGCTCTTACCGACCTCACCATCGACACATCGAAGGTGCCCGCAGATATGGCAGCCGCGCTAGTCAGCGAAAACGTCCAGCGCAGCGAAGCCGCGAAGGCGTAGGGACGGTCGGCTGCCGGCGAGGCCGGGTCTCGAATGATGGTTGACGAGACGGCGTCGTAGAACATTTGACATGATCGCCATGGGTGGCCACCAGGCAGTTGGCGGTCCCGTAGGATCGCCGAGTGCTGGTGCGATGCGTCAGAATTATCGATGCTTTTGGTGATCCAGTTGATACGTACCCCGGCATGACAGTCGGCAGGTCCTATCCCGTTCTGGAGATCTCCTACTGGGCTGACGCGTTCTACGTGCGGGTCGTCGACGATGAGGGGACCGACTCCATCTGGAGCCCGGAGATGTTCGAGACCGTGGACGGGCGCATCCCTAGCTGCTGGTCGGTGGCATTGGACAGTGACGGGTCGCTTCGGCTCGCTCCCCGGCCCTGGCTTCGGCATGGATTCTGGACGGATCAGTTCTCCAGCGAACCTGCCGCCCTCGCAGAGTACGAACAGGGCCGTGCCGCCGTCCTTGCGGACCTGACGGCTGACTGACTGCGTCGCCGGACGTCGACGCCATGATCGGTTCCTCGGATCTACCGAGATCCGCGCGGTGTCGCGCTCATGTAAAGCATCAGCTGAGGCCGCAGTGTCAACCATCAACCGGGGCAGGACAGCTGTCTAGTCCCACCACATGCTTGACGGATCCGTCCCAGGACATGCTTGACGTGCGGTCTAGAACCTTGTCCTGATGAGGGCGGGCGTTCAGAGAT